>NZ_JBEXLL010000055.1:0-47666 GCF_040609955.1 Nocardia sp. NPDC004568 | reverse complement strand
GCCCCGCCCCTCCGCTCTCGCGCGCCCCCCAACCCCCCGAGACCAAGGGGGCCTCAACCCCGCGCGCCGAAGGCGCGCCAAAAAAACACAGCACCTTCGCGAGCGAGCTCACCTGCCCCACCTGACGAGCGGGTCATACCCCGCCTTCGCCGGTGGAGCCCGCGTCTCCGCCCACCAGGTCAGCGGCCCCCGTGCTCGCGGGTGGAGGTGCTACCCGGACTTCGTGGGCAAGCTTGTTTCCCGCCTGCACAGGCAAGCAGCACACCGACCCCTCGCGACGGATGTAGCCGCCTCGCCTTCCCGAGCGAGGGTGCCACCTCACCTCTACCGGAGCGTGCCCGCTCACCCCGTGAGCAGAACCCCTGTGCCCATGAGGGCGCCGCCGACCTCGCGGTCCGGCCGGCTCGTAGGAGTTCCGCCCACCGGGCTCAGTGCCCCTGCTCTTCCAAACGCTTGAAGGACGCCTGGATCTCGGCTTCCGCTTCCGCCCGGCCCACCCATTCCGAACCCTTGACGAACTTGCCGGGCTCGAGGTCCTTGTACCGCTCGAAGAAATGCTTGATCGCGGCCAGTTCGAACTCCGGGACATCGCCGAGGTCCTGGATGTGGTCCCAGCGGGGGTCGCCGGCGGGAACACAGAGGATCTTGTCGTCGCCGCCGGCCTCGTCGGTCATCTTGTACATGGCGACGGGACGCGCCTCGACGATGACGCCCGGGAACACCGAATCGGGCAGCAGGACCAGCGCGTCCAGCGGGTCGCCGTCCTCGCCGAGCGTGTTCTCGATGTAGCCGTAGTCGGCCGGGTAGGCCATGGAGGTGAACAGGAACCGGTCGAGGCGCACGCGCCCGGTTTCGTGATCGACCTCGTATTTGTTGCGCGAACCCTTGGGGATCTCGATGGTGACGTCGAACTCCACGCCAGCTCCTTTCGCTGCTCTCACGATGCGCCGTGGTGGCCGGCCTCGCCGACGCACCCGGTTGTTCGCCGAGAACGGTAGCCGAACACCGATATTGTTGTCGGCGGGCACATGGGTTCAGCGGGGGCTCGGGTGTGATAGTCGGGGACAAGGGAGAAGACGGGCAACGTGGTGGTGCAGGGCGGCAGCGGTAGGTATGGGTCGGCCTCGCGCCGGCGCCGCGGCGTACGGACTTGGTCGATCATCGTGCTGGTGGTGCTGGCCGGGGCGGTGGCGGTGGCCGCGGTGATCCTGAAACCGTGGACGCCGGAGTTCCGGCACGGGGGGCTCACCATCGCCGCAGCACCCGCTCCCGTCACGGTGTCGCCGGAGGTGGCGCCGGCTCCGGATACCGCGCCCGCCGCCAGCGCGGCGGGTGTCGCGGCGGCGCTCGGGCCGGTGGTCGCCAGTCCCGATCTGGGTGGTTTCGCCGGGTCGGTCACCGATGCGGCCAGTGGCACGGTGCTGTGGAGTGAGCGCGCCGACGAGCCGCGGGTGCCCTCGTCGACGGCCAAGATCATGACCACCGCGGCGGCGTTGCTCACCCTGCCCGCCGATCAGCGAGTGCACACCAAGGTCGTGGCGGGTGCGGCGCCCGATGAGATCGTGCTGGTGGCGGCGGGCGATCCCACGCTCACCGCCCAGCCGGGTGGGCAGGGTTACTACCCGGGTGCGGGCAGTCTGCTGGATCTGGCCGCGCAGGTGCGCAACGCGGATATCCGGGCCGACACGATTCTGGTGGACACCTCCGTCTATTCGGGGGAGACCATGGCCCGTGGCTGGGATCCGGTCGATATCCCCGGCGGTTCCATCGCACCGCTGGAGTCGGTGATGCTCGACGGCGGCCGGCTCGATCCCGCGGGCGAGTATTCACCGCGATCGGGCACTCCGGCGCTGGATGTGGGCCGGCGGCTGGCCACCGAACTCGGTCTGGACCCGGCCAAGGTGCGTGTCGGTACGGCACCGCAGGGCACCAAGCGGCTGGGCGAGGTGGCTTCGGCGCCGCTGCGCGACCGGCTACGCGACATGATGGTGTATTCCGACAATGTGCTGGCCGAGACCATCGGCCGGGAGGTCGCCCAGGCCACCGGGCGGCCGATGTCGTTCGAGGGCGCCGCGGCCGCGGTGGCGGCGGTGCTGGCCGAGCACGGTTTCGATATGACCGGTGTGACGATGTTCGATTGCAGCGGGCTCTCGGTGGACGATCGGATACCGGCCCGGCTGCTGAACCAGATCATCAACACCGCGGCCGGTCCCGAACCGGACACCGAGCCCACCACCTCCGCGCCCGCCCCGCTCGCGCCGCCGCTCGGTGCGGGCGCGGGCCGGCAGCAGCAGCCGGAACCGGCCGCCACACTCACCAGCCGTCTGGTGCCGATGCTGGACTACCTGCCGGTCGCGGGTGGTACCGGCTCGCTGAGCAGCCGTTATGTCACACAGAACCAGGGCGGTGCCGGCTGGGTGCGCGCCAAGACCGGAACATTGTCGGTGGCCAGTACGTTGGCTGGTTACGTGCTGGATCGTGACGGCCGGGTCCTGACTTTCACACTCATGTCGAGCGATCGACCCCCGGAGGTCAGTCGGCCCGCTCTGGACGCCGTCGCGACCACGTTGCGCAACTGTGGATGTTCCTGACGGCTGGAGGGCGCATGACGATTCGACAAGGTCCCGATGGGCCCGGCGCCCGGGCAGTGGCCGAGAACGGCTCCGGTGCGCCGCGACGTACCTTCTCGGGCTCGGTGGATTGGCGCTGGGCGGCCCGTACCGGCGCCGTGCTGGTTCCGGCCGGGCCCCGTACCTCGCGGCCCTTCGCCGAGCAGGCGGTAGCCGAGCTCGGCGAGGCCTCGGTGCGCGCCGAGGCACCCGTGCGGGCGGTGACCGGCCTGCTCGACGACCAGCCCGTGCCCGCGGCCCGGATTGTGGACCGGCCCGGTTGGATCGGGGCCGCGGCCGATTCCATGGCCCAGCTGACCGGTACCGGAACCACGGATCGGTCCGGTCTGTTCACCGGTAAACCGGCCGGGGTGCAGGTGGGCGCCATGCTGGCGTTCCTGTCCACCGCGATCCTGGGCCAGTACGATCCGTTCACCGGTCCGGACGGCACCCTGCTACTGGTGGCCCCGAATATCGTGGGGGTGGAGCGTGCGCTCGCGGTGCCGCCCGCCGATTTCCGGTTGTGGGTCTGCCTGCACGAAGTGTGCCACCGGGTCCAGTTCTCGGCGTCGCCGTGGCTGGCCGGGTACATGCGCGAGAACGTCGAGGTGCTCGGCGAGATCGGTGACGAGGCGACCTCGGAGATGCTGTCCCGGTTGCTCACGGAGGTGAAACTGCGGCGCAGCGGCCAGGTTTCCGACGATCCCGCGTCGCGCGGCGTGGTGGGCCTGCTGCGAGCCACTCAGCCGCCGGAACAGCGGGCGGCACTGGACCGGCTGCTGCTGCTCGGCACCCTGCTGGAGGGGCACGCCGACCATGTGATGGACGCCGTCGGCCCGAGTGTGGTGCCCTCGGTCGAGCAGATCCGCACGGCGTTCGACAAGCGGCGCACTCGCCCCGCGAACCCGGTGCAGCGGTTGCTGCGCGCGCTACTCGGTATCGACGCGAAGGTGGCGCAGTACGTGCGCGGAAAGGCCTTCGTCGACGAGGTGGTGGGCACGGTGGGTATGGAACAGTTCAACGTGGTGTGGACCGATGCCGACACGTTGCCGCGCACCGACGAGATCGACGAACCGCGGCGCTGGATCGCCCGCGTCCTGGACTGAACGGTGCCCTACGCCGAACAGCGGCCGATCCGGCTACCGGAGACCCCCGCGGTGCTGGGCGTGCGGCATGCGGTGCGCGCGTGGCTGGCCGATTTCGGTCCCGAGCGGCGCTGTGTGGCCGTCGCGCTGTCGGGCGGCGCGGATTCCCTCGCGCTCACCGCGGCCGCTCTCGCCGAATCCGCGGAAGTGCACGCCCTGATCGTGGATCACCGGTTGCAGGAGGGCTCGGATGCGGTGGCCGCGACGGCCGCGGTGACGGCGCGTGCGCTCGGCTGCCGGTCGGCGCGGGTGCTGCCGGTGCGGGTCGAGGGCCCCGGCGGCATGGAGGCGGCGGCGCGGCAGGCGCGCTACGCGGCGCTCGACGACGCCCGCTCGGATCTGCCGGTGCTACTGGGCCACACCCTCGACGACCAGGCCGAAACCGTACTGCTGGGACTCGGGCGGGGTTCGGGCGCGCGTTCCATCCAGGGTATGGCCGCCAGCGACGGCCCCTGGGGCCGGCCGCTGCTGGGCGTCCGCCGGGAGACGACCCGGCAGTTCTGCGCCGACCTCGCGCTGACGCCCTACGAGGATCCACACAACTACGCCCCCGAGTTCACCCGGGTACGACTGCGCACCGAGGTGCTACCGCTGCTCGAGGAGGTGCTCGGCGGTGCGGTGGCGCCGGCGCTGGCCCGGACCGCCGCGCAGCTGCGCGAGGACAACGCCGCCTTGGACGCGTTCGCCGGCGAGCTGCTGTCGCGGGCCGGCGCCGAGGCGCCGGCGTGCGCGGTGCTGGCACAGGCCGCGGCCGCGGTGCGCCGGCGGGCGGTGCGGGCCTGGCTGCTGTCCCAGGGTGTGGCGGGGGTGGCCGGAACACATATCCGAGGTATCGACGACCTGGTGATGGCCTGGCGGGGACAGGGCGGGGTCGCGGTGGGGGGCGGTGAGCGGGGGACCCGGTTGGTCGTCGTTCGCGAGCATGGCAGGCTGACACTTGCCCGCACCGATCGGGAACGCCGAGACCGAAGGGAAACCAGTTGACGTGTACGGGGACGATATCGATTCGGTCCTGATCACCGAAGAAGAAATCGCGGCGAAGGTCAGCGAACTGGCCGAACTGATCGCCAAGCGGTACCCGGCGGACGCACCGGAGGGCGATCTCTTGCTGATCGGTGTGCTCAAAGGCGCCATCTTCTTCATGACGGACCTGGCCAAAGCCCTGCCGATGCCGACTCAGATGGAGTTCATGGCGGTATCGTCCTACGGATCGTCCACGTCGTCGTCCGGCGTGGTGCGCATCATGAAGGACCTGGACAAGGACATCGCCGGTCGCAATGTGCTGATCGTCGAGGACATCATCGACTCGGGCCTGACCCTGTCGTGGCTCATGCGCAATCTCTCCACCCGGAACCCGGCCTCGCTCGAGGTGGTGACGCTGCTGCGTAAACCCGACGCGCTGCGCACCCAGGTCGAGGTCGCGCATGTGGGCTTCGACATCCCCAACGAATTCGTCGTCGGGTACGGCCTGGACTACGCCGAGCGCTACCGGGATCTGCCCTACATCGGCACGCTGCATCCGCGGGTCTACGGCGGCGACCAGGGGTGAATCACGAACGGGTGGGCGGGTGCGTCCCGCCTACCCGTTCGATGCGATCCGATCAGGCCGGGATGGCCGGAGGTGCCGCGAAACCGCCGGACACGGCCCGCTGGCCGAATTCCAGAATGGTCGGCCGGGTGTCGTCGGCGCGCCAGGCGACGGCGAGTTCGCACGGTGGCAGGCCGGTGACCGGACGGGCGGTGAGCCCGGGCCAGCGGTACATGGGCACATTGTTCTCGGCGAGCAGGCACAGGCCCAGCCCGAGCCCTACGGCCTCGAGCCGGTCCTCGGGAGTGGCCGCTTCGGCGCCGATGCTGGCGGGGCGGCCGTTGCGGGCGTCGTTGCCGAGCCAGAAATCGCGGACGGCGCCGGCTTCCGCGGGCAGTGCGATGAACCGCTCGTCGAGCAGATCGGCGAAATCGATCATTTCCTGATTGGCGCGGGGATGCTTCTCCGGTAGGAGTACCCAGCGGCGTTCGGTGCGTAGTATCTGCCAGCGATAACGGTTCGGATCGGGTAACGGGAGCCAGACCAGCGCCAGGTCGGCCTGGCGGCCGGCGAGGCCGCTGGACGGATCGGTCCAGGCGGCGGCGTGCAGGGCGAGGCGGTGGCCGCTGGCGCTCTCCAGGTCGTGCAGCAGCCCGCGGCCGAGCGTCGATTGCAGGCCGACCCGCAGGACTTCACCTGCCTCCTGCAGCGAGCTGTTGGTGGTCTCCCAGAGCTCCAGGATCTTGCGCGCGCCACTGAGCAGTTCCTTACCGGCAACCGTGAGCGCGACACTGCGCTGGTTGCGATCGAACAGGACCACATCGAGCTGACGTTCCAGCTGCCGGATCTGACGCGACAGGGTCGGTTGAGCGATGTGCAGCCGTTGGGCGGCGTTGGTGAAGTGCAGTTCCTCGGCGACGGCGACGAAATACCGCAGATCGCGCAAATGCGGGTCCATAGCACCTTGCTATCAGAATCGTTGCCGAATTTCCAGCCCCAATTTGTCCGGTGGGTCCGCATATAGGGGCCGAAACAGTCGGCAGGTTTGTTAGTGACAGCTTATGGGGTGGCGCGGTGATGTGCATCATGAGTTCTTCGTATCGCCGACGGTCGGGCAATACGACGTAAAAATGTGCCGCGTTTACCGTGGTAGAGCTGTTCGTCCAGCGCGTGCTGTCACCTCGGCCCATGGGGCGCGGGTGCGGTCCGGCGCCGGCCGGGCGAAACGTTTTCGTGTCACCTTCTGATCGACCGGGCACGTCAAGTGACATTGATCACAATAGGGTTTCGGTGGGGTTTTCGATGGACCGATGGGCCGCGCCGCGGCCGTCCGGAGACGGGCCGCGGCGCGGCGCGCGGGGGCTCAGCTACCCCGGATCCGCTCCTCGTAGGCCTTGCGCTCATCGGCGTTCACATCATCGAGGAAGGTCTGGGCCGACCCCATCGACCGGCCCAGTGCATCCCCCACCGACTGCGGTAGCAGGTTCACGAACACCGACATGGTGCCCGCCGCGCGGGTCACCCGCGCCTTGGCCCGTGGTTTGGCGATCAGCCGGACCACCGCGGCGGCGATATCCTCCGGTTCGGCCGCGGGCAGACCTTTCGGCGCCGCCACCCCGGAGCCGAGTTCGGTCCGGGTCAGTGTCGGCAGCACCGACGAGAACGCCACTCCGGTGCCCCGGTACTCCTCGCGCAGGGTGTCGGTGAAACCGAGCACCGCGTGTTTGGAGGCGTTGTAGGTGGCCAGGCCCGGAATATGGGTTTCGCCGGCCAGCGAGGCGATATTGATGATGTGGCCGCTGCCGCGGGCGAGCATGCGGGCCAGCGCGATCTTGGACCCCAGGATCACGCCGTAGACATTGATATCCAGAATCCGGCGGGTGATCTGGTCGGTTTCCTCGACCAGCCGTCCGGTCGGCATGATGCCCGCGTTGTTGATCAGGACATCGATCGGCCCGACCTCACGCTCCACATCGTCGAGAAATGTGGTGAAGGACTGGCTATCGGTGACGTCGAGCCGGCCGTAGTAGTCGAAATCGTGGTCGGTGCCCGATTCCTTGACGGTCTTCTCGTCGATATCGCCGATCGCGATCCTGGCGCCCAGCTTGTCCAGGGCGACCGCGGTGGCCAGGCCGATGCCCCGGGCGCCGCCGGTGATGACGACGACCTTGCCGCGAAGCGATCCGGTCCTGCTCATCGGTTCTCTCCCTTGAGGCGCAGCAGTGCGGGGATATCGATCCGGCGCATACCGCGCGCTCCGGCCGCGCGCATGGCGCCCAATCCGATCAGGATCTTGTTGAGGTCGTAGGGCATCCAGGTGAGTTCGCGTTCCTGGGTGGGCAGTATCGGCGTGGTGATCGCCTTGGCCCGGCAGTACTTGCGCACCCCGTTCGCGCCACCCCACCGGGCCCCGACACCGGAATCACCCCAGCCGCCCATCGGCAGCGCGAAATTGAACAGGTTGGCGAAAACGTCGTTGATATTGACCGCGCCCGCGTGCAGGGCCCGGGCGACCCGTTCGCCGCGTGCCTTGTCACCTGTCCACACCGTCGCGGACAGCCCGTACACGGAGTCGTTCGCCAGCCGGATGGCCTCGGCCTCGTCGGCCACCTTCATGACCGGAAGTGTCGGCCCGAAGGTTTCCTCGGTGATGCACGACATGCTGTGGTCGACGTCCACCAGCACGGTGGGTTCGAAGAAGGTGCCCACGCCCGTGCGCCTGCCGCCGGTGAGGACTTTCGCGCCGGCCGCAACCGCTTCGTCGATATGCCGCTGGACGATGCCGACCTGACTCTCGTTGGCCATCGCCCCCACATCGTTGCGGGGCGTGCGATCGTCGCGGCCCTGTCGCAGGGACTTGACGTTGGCAGTCAGTTTTTCGACGAATTCGTCGTAGACCGGTGCCTCCACATAGACCCGCTCGACCGAGATGCAGACCTGCCCCGAGTTGAACATGCCGCCGAAAGCGATGCCGTGGGCGGCGCGATCGAGGTCGGCGTCGGCCAGCACGATCGCGGGGTCCTTACCGCCCAGTTCCAGGCTGTAGGGGATCATCCGCGCCGCGCACGCCGCGGCGATCCGGCGCCCCGTCGCGGTGGAGCCGGTGAACTGGATGTAATCGGCGTGCTCCACCACCGCCGCGCCCGTGGCACCCGCTCCGGTGACGACGGAGAGCACCGGGGGAGCGCCGATCTCTGCCCAGCCGCGGGCGAGTTCGAGGGCGGAGAGGGGAGTCACCTCGGAGGGTTTCAAGATCACCGCTGCGCCGGCGGCGAGCGCCGGGATCACATCGAGCAGCGGCATGGCCAGCGGGAAGTTCCACGGTGTGATCACACCGACCACCGGATACGGCTCGAATACCGTGGTCAGCCGTTTCACCCGGGCCAGCGGGCTGTGCGGGGCGGGATGCTCGTCGGCGAGGAATTTGGCGGCGCGGCGGGCGTAATAGCCGATGAGATCACTGCCGAAGATGGGGTCGATGAGCGAATCGACCCGCGGTTTACCTGTCTCGGACTGTAGGACATCGGCCAGCACCTCGGTGTTGTCGATGATCCAGTCCTGTAGCTCGAGCAGCCATTCCTTGCGCTTGTCGGCGCCGATGGCCTGCCATGCGCGCTGGTGCTCACGCAACTCGGTGACGGCCGCGACGACCCGCTCGGCCGACATATCCGGTACCGAGCCGACCACCTCACCGGTGGCGGGATTCAGGACTCGGATCTCCGAGTCCGGAGGCGGGTCCACGGTTTTCGCCGTGGCGCCGGGTTGTTCCGATTCGGTTTTGGTCACTGCGTTCTCCCACTGCGTCGTGCTCGGAACCGCTGGGCCGATCACTGTGAATCAGCTCACGGATCGATCGTGACACACTGTGCGAGACACCGCGCCCGGTCGCGGTGTCCGATGCCGGGATCTACTGGGGTTCGCGAGCCAACCGGCGCAGTGGCGGCTCGGTTGCCGGGGGCACCCGGCGGTCGGGTAATTCGGCGAGCAGTTCGGTGGTGGCCGCGGCGACGGCGGCGACGGCCTTGTCCACGGCGGGTTTGGTGGCCGAACTCAGCCCGGACAGGCCACCGACTTTTCGCACGTACTGCAGTGCGGCGGCATAGATCTCCTGCTCGGTAGCGGCGGGCTCCAGACCTCGCAAGACGGTGATGTTTCTACACATGAATGCACATTAGCGCTGCGACACAGCCCGTGACAGGGCAAGGAACAAATGTGAAAATGCGTTGCCCGGACCGGGCGCGGCCTGTGCGTCCTAGACTCACGGTATGGCTGCTGCCGGATTCCCCACGCCGACCCCGTTTCCCTATCCGGAGCTCGACAAGCGCGAGGAGGACCACTGGTCCGGCGCGCAGATCGACGACGACCGCCTGCGCGCGTTGTCGCTGGGCGCCTTCTACTCGGCGCGCTGGGACGCCTTCCACGACGCGCTGCTGCTGGGCCCCGAACGTGACCATCCACTCGGCGACCGGCGTGAGCTGGCCATCGACACCCTCACCGGGGCCTGGGGTATCACCGACGGCACCGAGGCGCGCGCGTCCATGGAACAGCTGCTCGAAGGTATGCACGCCCCGCTCTATGCCCTGGTGCATCCTCTGGTCACCGCGTCGCTGAATGCCAGCGAACGCGACCGGTTCGGGGAACGCGCCGATCGGCACCGGGCCTTCCTGCGGCAGGTCGCCTCGTTCCGGGGTATCGACAACTCCGAGGCACTGGTCCGCGACTACGACATCTGGTCCCAGGCGATCAAGATCGGTTTCACCGACCATCTGTCGCGTCCTCTACCGGCCGATATCCACGCCTGGGATCTGGCCCGGGTGGTCGCGGTGGCGCGCATGTCCTACACCGCCGGCTATATCGAAGACGATGTCGCATGGGACTACCTCGCGCGGGCGTTGCCACTGGCCCAGCGCAAATACCGCAACTGGCGGCAGTTCGGCGACGCCTATCTCGCCGGCTGGACCTATTGGCAGGCCTGCGAGGATCTCGCCGAGCTGAAGGACGGTGGTGTCGACCGCCGTCTCGAACTGATGCGCCTGTGGCTCCGCCCGACCAGCCCCTGGCGCCGTATCGGTCTGGTGTAGCCGAGCGGCCCGCGCGCTCCGGCTACCGCCGCGAGCGCGCACCAGGCGGCAGCACCGGCGGAAACCGGCCCAGCCGGTGGCCGCCCGCCACCGCGCGGGCTCAGCCCTGGGTGGCCAGCCACTGGTCGAAGGTCGTCGGGGCGATCCGCGCGTTCTCGGCCGGTAGCAGCGCGTTTCCGGCCATTTCCGGCCCGAACAGGGACGACCAGGTCGGCACCAGCCGGACCGAGCGGCCCCGCGCGTCGTTGGTGCGGCGGGCCATATCGACCAGGTCCTGCGGTTCCGGTCCGGCGATATCGCGATAGCGGCCCTGCGGCGCACCGGTCGCGAGTTCGGCGAGGATATCGGCGACATCGGCCGGTGCGATCGGCTGGACGAGCAGCGGGGCGAGGGTGGCGACGCCGTCCTGTTCGGTCCAGCCGGTGACCGTGGCGGCGAAATCGTGGAACTGGGTCGCCGGGACGATCGTCCACGGGACTTTCCCCTGCTCCACCAGTCGTTCCTGCTCGCGCTTCCCGGCATAGTGCGCGTTGCCCTCCACCCGGCCGACGCCGGCGATGGACAGCAGGACGTGGTGGCCCACTCCCGCGTGCTGCTCGGCCGCCAGCAGATTACCGGTGGCGCTGCCGAAGAAGTCGACGACCTCGGCACGGTCGGTGATTTCGACGCTGGTGGCGTCCACTACGGCATGGACTCCGGCGAGGGCGGCGTCGAGTCCCGCGCCGGTGCGCAGGTCCACGCCGAGTGAGCGGCTGATGCGGACCACTTCGTGGCCGGCGGCCCGCAGTGCCTCGACGGTGAGACTTCCGATATTGCCGGTGGCGCCGGCCACGGCGATTCGCATGGTCATGGGCTTCCTCTTCCAGAGCGCTTCCACTGTCGCCGGAACATTATCTCGGACTAAATAGATCCGCAATATCTTGGATAGAATCACGATCATGAAGTTGCCGGTGAGTACCGAATGGCTGTTGCACTGCGCCACCTCGCTGGCGCAGCTGGAACCGGGAACGACGGCATCGGTGGCGCAGTTGGCGCAGTATTTCGATCTGCCGGCGCCCTACCTCGCCAAACAGCTGCAGGCGCTGGTCCGGGCCGGCGTGCTGACCGCGACCACGGGTCCGCGTGGAGGATTCCGGCTGGCCCGGCCGGCCGGGGACATCACGCTGCTGGAGATCGTCGAGGCGGTGGACGGCGGCGCCGCGCCCTACGAATGCCGCGAGATCCGGCAGCAGGGCCGGGGTGGACTGCCCTCGGAAGAATGCCGCGAGCCGTGCATTCTCGCGGTGAAGATGGCCGAGGCGCATGAGGCGTGGCGGGCGAGCCTGGCCGCCACCTCACTGGCCGGTCTGCTCGCCGAGTTGCCGGAGTGGGCTCCGGAACGGACCCGCCGGCGCCTCATGGGACACCACTAGGCCGAGATGATCCGGCTCGTCGGGCGCGGCCGGACAGAATCGGCCGGTCGGCCACGCGCTGCTCCGCGCAGATCCGCACGCTCCGGGGCCTCACAACCGGCCTGCGGTGGTGGGCCTGGTTCGCCCGCCCGGCCGATCCGGTTCAGATGCCCGGGAGAGAGCGAAGAATTCCGCGGCCGTAGCGCTGGAACTGGGTGTCGTCGACCATCCCCAGGGAGTGCCGCTCCACCAGCAGCTCCCACTCCGAGTACAGATGCGCCACGCTGGGATCCGCGGGACCGGCCGCGCCGTCCACGGCGATCAGCCGGACCGCGAAGTTGATCGCGGTGGCCAGTCGTTCGGAATCGGCGCGATCCAGCGCGGTGAACGACATCGTCGTATTGCCGTCGTGTACTTCCACCAGGGGACGGCGGTCCCGCACCCGGATGTCCTTCACCACCGAAACCGCCTCCTCGGTGGCGCGGGCGCGCATGATGACAGGAATCGGCAATTCGTGGGCGTACGCCTCGCCGGTACCGAGCGAGACCACCAGCAGCCGTGCCGTCGTGACGGTGAGCAGGCACGGATCGTCATCGCCCACCGGCGGGTGGGCGATGACGCTCGCGGTTTCCAGCACGTATTCGTCGGGGGTGACGTAACCGGCCAGATCGGCGACCGCGGGCTCGCCCCGCCCCGTCGCCGACATCCGGCGGACGGCGCGCTCCACATCAGCGCGTACCGGCCCGTGCTCGGTCTGTTCGAGGGGCGGCGCGATCAGTTCGGGAGCGGCGATATCGATCCGTTGCGCGGCCAGGATCTGGTCGTTGATGCGGGCGACGATCCCGGCGGCCGCCGGTACATCGTGTTCGGCGATCAGGACGGGTAGCGGGGTGCGGTCGGCCGGAACGCCGACCAGTACGGGGGTCGGATAGCGCAGATATATCTCGATGACCACCGCGTCGTCGGCCCGCCGGCTGAGTCGCACCTCCAGTAGGTCGGTCACGGCGACGTCGAGGACTCGCTCGCCGTCGCTCTCGGATTCGCCGTCGGCACCGGGACGCAGGACGACCAATCGCCCTTCGCCGTGCCGCACGATTGCTGTGGGTGTCCGTAACTCGACTATGTCCATACCCCCTGCGCTCGGGTCGTACGCGATCATCATCGGTCCTAGCTGCGTGCCATGATTGTGATCACTACGAGATATCACAGACCACGACCCCGGGAACCACCGTGGTTTTCCGGCCGTTTACCTCTTGAACTGCATCACCAGCCGAACTACTGGCTTGCGACGAGTCAGGAAGCGCGATGTATCGACTAGACCGTACGCGGTAACGTGGCATGTCCGCACCCGAATCCGCCCACCGGGCGGTAAGGATGTGGGTTGCGCCGCCCGAGATCGACGCATCGCTAGGCAAGAACGCGGAGACGCCTGAAAGGACTGGCCGCCCGGCCGACGCTCTATGAACCGCAAGACAGTGTTTCGTACCCTGGCGATAATCGCGGGCATTCTGCTCGTGATCTATCTGTTCAGTTACTTCGGCAACGACACCCGCGGCTGGCAGAGCGTCGATACGTCGGTGGCCATCAGCCAGCTCGCCGACAAGGAGAACGTCGCCCACGTTCAGATCGACGACCGCGAACAGCAATTGCGGATCGAACTGAAGAACGGGAACGACGCCACCCAGGGCGCCGACAAGATCATCGCAAAATACCCCGGTGGTAGCGATACCTCGGCCCAGATATTCAAGGCCGTACAGGACTCGGGCGCCCCGTACAACACGGTGGTCAAACAGGAGAGCTGGCTCACCCAGATCCTGCTGTTCGTCCTGCCCATGGTGATCCTGCTCGGCCTGTTCATCTTCGTGATGTCGCGCATGCAGGGCGGTGGCCGTGGCGGCATGATGGGCTTCGGGAAATCCAAGGCCAAACAGCTGTCGAAGGATATGCCCAAGACCACGTTCGCGGATGTGGCCGGCGCCGACGAAGCGGTCGAGGAACTCTACGAGATCAAGGACTTCCTGCAGAATCCGGTGCGCTACCAGGCGCTGGGCGCCAAGATCCCGAAGGGTGTCCTGCTCTACGGCCCGCCCGGTACCGGTAAAACGCTGCTCGCGCGCGCCGTCGCCGGTGAGGCGGGCGTCCCGTTCTTCACCATCTCCGGTTCCGATTTCGTGGAGATGTTCGTCGGTGTCGGTGCCTCCCGCGTCCGCGACCTCTTCGAGCAGGCCAAACAGAACAGTCCCTGCATCATCTTCGTCGACGAGATCGACGCGGTGGGCCGCCAGCGCGGCGCCGGGCTCGGCGGCGGCCACGACGAACGCGAACAGACCCTCAACCAGCTGCTGGTCGAGATGGACGGCTTCGGCGATCGCACCGGCATCATCCTGATCGCCGCGACCAACCGTCCCGATATCCTCGATCCCGCCCTGCTGCGCCCCGGCCGGTTCGACCGGCAGATCCCGGTCAGCAATCCCGACCTGGCCGGCCGGCGTGCCATCCTGCGGGTCCACTCGCAGGGCAAACCGATCTCCCCGGAAGCCGATCTCGACGGTCTGGCCAAGCGCACCGTCGGTATGTCGGGCGCCGATCTGGCCAATGTCATCAACGAGGCCGCCCTGCTCACCGCGCGGGAGAACGGTTCCACCATCACCGGTGACGCGCTCGAGGAATCGGTCGATCGAGTGATCGGCGGCCCGCGCCGCAAGAGCCGGATCATCAGCGAACACGAGAAGAAGATCACCGCCTACCACGAGGGTGGCCACGCGCTGGCCGCCTGGGCGATGCCCGATATCGAACCGGTCTACAAAGTGACGATTCTGGCCCGCGGTCGCACCGGCGGGCACGCCATGACCGTGCCCGAGGACGACAAGGGTCTGATGACCCGCTCGGAGATGATCGCCCGGCTGGTCATGGCCATGGGTGGTCGCGCCGCGGAGGAACTGGTCTTCCACGAGCCGACCACCGGGGCCTCCTCCGATATCGACCAGGCGACCAAGATCTCCCGAGCGATGGTCACCGAATACGGTATGAGCGCCCGGCTCGGCGCCGTGCGGTACGGCCAGGAACAGGGTGATCCCTTCCTGGGCCGTTCCATGGGCACCTCCTCGGACTATTCACACGAGGTCGCCGGCGCCATCGACGTCGAGGTGCGCAACCTCATCGAGGCCGCGCACACCGAAGCGTGGGCGATCCTCAACGAGTACCGCGATGTGCTCGACGATCTGGCGACCGCGCTGCTCGAACGCGAGACGCTGCACCGCAAGGATCTGGAGACCATCCTCGGCGCGGTGCGGAAACGGCCCCGGATCACCGCGTTCAACGATTTCGGTGATCGCGTGCCGTCGGACAAGCCGCCGGTGAAGACCCCGGGCGAGCTCGCCGCCGAACGCGGCGAACCGTGGCCTCCGCAACCCGCCGTCCCCGCCGGTGTGGACCCGCGCGACGGGGTGCCCGGGAATGTTCCGCAGCCCGCGGGTTTCCCGGGCGGCGCGGTGCAGCAGCCCGGTTACGGCCAGCCGCCCAGCGGCTATCCGGCGCCGGCGCAGCCCGCTCCCAGTTACCCCCGTGGTGGCACCCACGGCTCCCGGCCCGACTACGGCGCCCCCGCCGGATGGTCGGCGCCCGGGTGGCCGCCGCGCGAGGAACCGCAGGCCCCGCCTGCCGACCGCGGCTACGCCGGCGGGCAGGAACAGCCCCGGTACTCGCATCCCGACCAGCACCCCGGGCACGACCGCGGGCCCGGCGAATCCGGGTACGGCTCCGGTGAGGATTCCGGCCGTGGTGGTCCGCACTCCTGGGACAGCCCGAACGGTCGGCAGTAAACCTGCGCCGATTACGCTCGGAGGGGTTCGGCGACCGGTGTGTACTGCCGGGCCCGAGATGTGGAGGTGTCCTCGAATGTCGACCGATCAGCAGACCAACGGCTACACGGCCGATATCCCCGCCGAACTGGGCGAGAGCGGCCCGCCCGCCGCGGAACTGGTCGCGCTGCACACCGGTAGACGCTTCGATCGGTCGCGGGCCGAAGCGGCGGTGCGCGAGCTGCTCCTCGCGGTCGGCGAGAACCCGGACCGCCCGGGCCTGCTCGATACGCCCGCCCGGGTGGCCCGCGCCTATCGGGAGATGTTCGCGGGACTGTACGTCGAGCCCGACTCGGTCCTCAACACCACCTTCGACGAGGAGCATCAGGAACTCGTCCTGGTGCGCGATATCCCGATGTACTCGACCTGCGAACATCACCTCGTGTCGTTCCACGGCGTCGCCCACGTCGGGTACATCCCGGGTCCGCACGGTCGGGTGACCGGCCTGTCCAAACTGGCCAGGCTGGTCGATCTCTACGCCAAACGCCCGCAGGTGCAGGAACGGCTCACCAGCCAGATCGCCGACGCGGTCATGCGGAAACTGGACCCGCGCGGCGCGATCGTCGTGATCGAGGCCGAACATCTGTGCATGGCCATGCGCGGTATCCGGAAACCCGGCGCCAGCACCACCACCTCGGCCGTCCGCGGGATCCTGCAGACCAGCTCGGCCTCCCGCGCCGAGGCCCTCGACCTGATCCTGCGCAAGTGACCGACCCCCGCACGGCCTTCGCCGTACCGACTCTCACCGGGGTGCGGCCGCGTCCCGGCGTGGAGCCGCGTCCGGGCCGCTCCTGCGTCGTGATGGGCGTGGTCAACGTGACCAGTGACTCCTTCTCCGACGGCGGCCGCTACCTCGATCCCCAGCGCGCGATCGAACACGGCATCCGGCTCTACGAGATGGGTGCCGACATCATCGATGTCGGGGGCGAGTCGACCCGGCCCGGCGCCGTGCGGGTCGAGGCGGAGACCGAAGTCGACCGCGTGGTTCCGGTGCTGCGCGGCCTGGTCGCCGCCGGGATACCGACCAGTGTCGACACCATGCGGGCCCGGGTCGCCGAGGCAGCCGTCGCGGCGGGGGTAACGGTGATCAACGATGTCTCCGGCGGCCGCGCCGATCCCGCGATGGCCGGGGTTGTCGCCGCCGCCGGTATCCCGTGGATCCTCATGCACTGGCGGGCCGCGTCGGACTACCGCCACACCGGTCCGGCCGACCACTACGACGATGTGGTGGCCGAGGTCCGTGCCGAGCTGGGGGTGCAGGTGCGGCACGCGATCGATGCGGGTGTCGACCCCGCCCGGATCATCTTGGATCCCGGTCTCGGCTTCGCGAAGACCGCCGAACACAACTGGGCGTTGCTGGGCGCCCTGGACAAATTCGTCGCCGACGGATTCCCGGTGCTCATCGGCGCCTCACGCAAACGGTTCCTGGGGTCGTTGCTGGCCGATGGTGACGAGCCGCGCCCGCCCGCCGGCCGGGAGACCGCCACTGCCACTGTTTCCGCACTCGCCGCGTGGCACGGCGCCTGGGGTGTGCGGGTCCACGATGTGCGCGGTACCCAGGACGCTCTTGCCGTGACCGACGCGTGGCGTCGCGCGCAGCAGCCGGGAACGCCGCGATGAGCGCATCGGCACCCGGACCGGACCGGATCGAGCTGCGCGGGTTGCGAGTCTTCGGCCGGCACGGGGTTTTCGAGCACGAACGCCGCGACGGGCAGGAGTTCGTGGTGGACCTCACCGTCTGGTCGGATTTCGGCACCGCCGCCGCCACCGACGACCTCACCCGCACCGTCGACTACGGTGCGCTCGCGGAGCTCGCCGTGCAGATCGTGGCGGGCCCGCCCCGGAATCTGATCGAAACCGTCGCCACCGAGATCGCCGACCGGGTACGCGAAGTGCCCGGCGTCGCCGAGGTCGAGGTGGTGCTGCACAAACCGGCCGCGCCCATCCCGCACAACTTCGCCGACGTGCGGGTCGTCACCGCGGGTCGCCGAGGGCAGGGGTTCCCGTGACGCGTGCCGTGCTCTCGATCGGTTCGAATATGGGGGATCGGCTGGAACTGCTGCGCAGCGTCGTCACCGGGCTCGGAGCGCGGGTGCGCGCCGTCTCAGCGGTGTACACCACCGCACCCTGGGGCGGGGTGGAGCAGGACGATTTCCTCAATGCCGTGCTGGTGGCCGAGGACCCGGATTACGACTGCCGTGATTGGCTGCGCCACGGACAGCGCTTGGAGCAGGCTGCCGGGCGCGAGCGGGCGGTCCGCTGGGGTGCCCGGACCCTCGACGTGGACATCGTCTCCTGCGCCGAGCGGGCCGGCGCCCGGCTCCGTGCTCTGCGCAGCACCGATCCCGAACTGACCCTCCCGCATCCGCGGGCGCACCACCGCGCGTTCGTCCTGATTCCCTGGCTGGATGTGGAACCCGACGCGTCCCTGGCCGTCGAGGGGACCGAACGCGGCGTGCGCGAACTACTGGCGGAGCTGGACCCCGCCGAACGCGACGGGGTGCGGCGCACGGAACTCACGCTCCTACCCGCCGCGAGGACGGTGCCATGACGCGATACCTCCGCCGACGCTCCGGCCCGTGTGTACCCGCTTCGAGAGGGGCCCGATGACTCTCGGGGGCAGTGATATGAACACCGGCGGCGGTCCCGGCGGCGACGACGGCGGCATGAAGCTGAAACCCACCCGCGTGCGGGAGTTGCTGGCCAATGTGCTGATCGCGGGAGTAATCGCGTGGGTCGCCACCCGGCTGGCCTACGCGAGTTTCCCACCCATCTCCACCATTGCCGGCGCATCCCTGTATCCGGTCGCCCTACTGGAGGCCGTCCTCGGTTTCTACATCCGGACCAGGGTGAGCCATCGCCAGATCGGCGCGGATTCACGCCAGCTGCATCCGATCACCGTCGCGCGCGCGCTCGCGCTGGCGAAGGCGTCGGCCCAGGTGGGATCGCTGGTGGCCGGAGTATGGCTCGGCTTCCTGCTGTGGATCTTTCCGCAGCGCGGGGACCTGCGGGCCGCCGACGCGGACTACCCCGGCGCGCTCATCGGATTCGGTGCCGGTATCGCCCTGGCCGTGGCCGCCCTGTGGCTCGAGTACTGCTGCCGGGCCCCCGACGATCCGACCGACGATCCGGCGCCGTCATAGGCCTGATCCAGTGATCGATCCCGCCCTTTCCGACCTGGGCGACGACGAATATCGCGGCTACCCTTGCGGTCATGGTTTCACCGTCCCGCAGTAGTACTTCCGCGCGCGGCCGGGAAGATGTGGGCAAGCTCTTCCTCGGTGCACTCGTCCTACTGGGTCTGGTGGCCAGCGTTTTTCTCGTACTGAGCGACAGCCTGCAATTCATCCGGGTGGGATTGGTGGTCGCCTTGTGGGCGGCGGTGCTGGGTGCCTGGGCGGCGGGCCGGTACCAGGCGAGAATGCGTGAGCTGCGCCGCGTCTACGAGTTGGAACTCGAGCGGGAGATCAGCGCCCGCCGCGAACACGAACTCGGGGTCGAAGCGCGGGTGCGTTCGGAACTGGGTGCCGACGCGACGGAAATGGCGGCGCTGCGTGCCGAGCTGACGGTGCTGCGGCGGCAGCTGGAACGCCTTTTCGACGGCGACCTTCCGGCGGAGCGGCCCGCGCTGCGGGCGTCCGCCTTCCGGGTCCAGGAGCTGACCGGGGCCCAGGACCGGCCGGGGCTCGCGCCCGGCTGGCAGGGACCCGACGAAGGTGAGCGGCGGGCCGTGGACGCCTGGGCCGATGTCGCGGCGAGCTGGTCGCACGCCGCCGACGGCTGGGTCGAAACCGAAGCCGGGCCCGCCGAACCGGCGACCGATACCGGTGACCGCACAACGGTGACCCCGGTCTACGAAACCGACTACCCGGGCCGGCCGCGCTTCGCCGGTCCCGACGACGCGCCGGTCACCGCGGAAACGGCGATCGTCCGGCTCGACGACGATCCGCCCTACGCGCCGCCCACCTCCGAAATCTCGGGGCCGAGCTGGGCTGACGCCTTCACCGAGGTGCACGACGACCCGGATGCCGGCGACGACCGCTACGGCCCGTCGCTGCGCGACGAACCCTTCTACGGTCCGCCCGCCCCGGACCGTGAGGCTCCGGACTCCCGTCCGCCGGTCGCGGCGGCCTCCGAAACCGACGTCGCCGCCGAATCGGGTGAGCCGCTCGCCGACGGCCCCTCCGGCAACGGAAAAACCCACGCGCCCGCCGCGGCGGGCAAGCTGTTCCCCCGCTCGGCGAACTCCCGGCGCCGCCGCACCCAGGCCGATGCCGCCGGTAACCGGCGGCTGTCGGTCGCCGAGATCATGGCCAACCTGCGTCAGGAAGAGGAACAGCGCAGCTCCTGAAGTGCGGCGTATATCACCCGGGGCGCCCATGGCGCGGCGCCCGGAGGCGGCTCTATCCTCGACTCGTAACGTCCGGTACCCGCAGCGCGGGACTGGAACGACTTCGAGAGGACACTGTTGACCTCGCCACGTGTGACTCCTGGCAACCCGGCAGCGAGTGGTGATCCGGCGCCCGCACGACTGACGGTGGGAATCGTCTCGGCGGGACGTGTGGGATCAGCCCTCGGCGCCGCGCTCGAGCGCGCCGGACATGTGGTGTTCGGCGTCGCCGCGATATCCGATGCTTCGGTGCGCCGGGCGCAGACGCGGCTGCCCGATTCGCGGATCCTTCCGGTCGAGGAAGTCGCTGCCCGCAGCGAACTGCTGATTCTGGCCGTGCCGGACGCCGAGCTGGCCGGTCTGGTCCGCGGCCTGGCGAGTTCGGGCACGGTGCGTCCCGGCACGATCGTGGCCCACACGTCCGGAGCCAACGGCATCGGTGTGCTGGCTCCGCTGCGGGAGGCCGGGGCGCTACCGCTGGCCGTGCACCCCGCGATGACCTTCACCGGCCACGACGAAGACCTGTCCCGCCTGGCCAACGCCTGTTTCGGAATCACCGCCGCCGACGAGGTCGGCTATGCCATCGCCCAGTCCCTGGTGATCGAGATGGGCGGCGAACCGGTCCGGGTGGCCGAGGAACACCGGACCCTCTATCACGCCGCGCTCGCGCACGGCAGCAACCATCTGGTCACGCTGGTACTGGACGCGGTGGAAGCGCTGCGCCAGGCGCTGGCCGGACCGGGGCTGCTGGGTCAGCAGACCGTCGACGATCAGCCGGGCGGCTTGCCGGAGCGGTTGCTCGCTCCGCTGGCCTCGGCCGCCCTGGACAATGCGCTGCGCCGCGGCCAGGCCGCGCTCACCGGCCCGGTGGCCCGCGGCGACACCGCAGCCGTCGCCGCGCACCTGGGGGCACTGACGGCGGCCGATCCCGAGATCGCCGCCGGTTACCGGGCTCTGTCGCGGCGTACCGCCGAACGGGCCCAGGCCCCCGCCGAACTACGCGAGCTGCTGGAGGACCACCGATGACGCGCTACCGCCGCCCGGGCGGACCGCAGGCAAAAGGATCGCGGGAGGCCGTATGACGGACTCGACCCTGCGCGGCGCGTACCGCGCCGGCGAACTCACGGTGCAACACGATCCGGCCGTGCTCGGCGCAGTCGTTCGCGCACTGCGCGGCACCGGACGCACCGTCGGTTTCGTGCCCACCATGGGCGCGCTGCACGAAGGCCATCTCGAACTGGTACGCCGCGCCAAGCGGACCAACCAGATCGTGGTGGTGTCCGTCTTTGTCAATCCGCTGCAGTTCGGTGCCGGTGAGGACCTGGACAGCTACCCACGCACCCTCGACGCCGATGTGGAATTGCTGCGCGGCGAGGGAGTGGCGCTGGTTTTCGCACCGAGTGCGGCGGATATGTATCCCGACGGCCCGCGGACGACCGTCCAGCCCGGACCGGTCGGCGCCGACCTGGAGGGTGCCTCCCGGCCGACCCATTTCGCCGGGATGCTCACCGTGGTGGCCAAACTGCTGCAGATCGTGCGTCCGCACGAGGCGTTCTTCGGCGAGAAGGACTACCAGCAGCTCACCCTGATCCGCCAGATGGTCCGCGACCTGAACTTCGACGTGAAGATCGTGGCGGTGCCGACCGTGCGCGAATCCGACGGCCTGGCGCTCTCCTCCCGCAATCGCTACCTCGATCCGATCCAGCGCGAACTCGCGACCACGCTGTCGGCGGCCCTACTGGCCGGCGCGCGCTCCGGAGCGGCCGGCGCGGACGCTGTGCTGGGGGCCGCGCACGCGGTCCTGGCCGCCGTGCCCGAGATCGAACTCGACTATCTGGAACTGCGGGCCGCCGACCTGGGCCCCGCCCCCGAGTCCGGTAACGCCCGGCTGCTGATCGCGGCCCGCGTCGGCAGCACCAGGCTGATCGACAATGCCCCTGTCCAGTTGGGAGCCCGGCTGGACGGCCACCCCGACGCCGACCTCATGCCCCCCGGAATCGGGCCGGAATCACGAGGGCCCCGACCCGCTGCCGCCGGAGGCGGCGCGATGAATACAGAAGGGCGACGATGATGTTGCGCACCATGATGAAGTCGAAGATCCACCGGGCGACAGTGACTCACGCCGATCTGCACTATGTCGGGTCGGTGACCATCGACCAGGATCTGCTCGATGCGGCCGATCTGCTCGAGGGCGAGCAGGTCTGCATTGTCGACATCGATAACGGGGCCCGTCTCGAGACCTATGTGATCGCGGGCGAGCGCGGATCCGGCGTGATCGGTATCAATGGTGCCGCGGCTCATCTGGTCAACCCCGGTGACCTGGTGATTCTCATCGCCTACGGCATGATGGACGAGGCCGAGTTGCGCGAGTACGAGCCGAAGGTCGTGTTCGTCGATGACCGTAATCGTCCGGTCGAGCTGGGTTCGGATCCGGCGCACGCGCCGGAGGGCTCGGATCTGGTCAGCCCACGCAAGCTGACCTTCGTCTGAGCGGCGCCGGTGACCGCATGCTCTTGACCATCGACGTCCGGACGACCAGCACGGTCGTCGGGCTCATCGCGGGGTCCGGACCGGAGGCCGAATTGGTCCGGCACTGGCGGATCCATACCAACCCGCTGCACACCGCCGACGAGTTCGCGATGAGTCTGCGGGGGCTGGTGGGCCCGGATCTCGACGCGGTGACCGGTGTGGCCGGTTTGTCGACGGTGCCACCGGTACTGCGCGAACTGCGCTTCATGTTGGATCGCTACTGGCAACATGTGCCGCATGTGCTGGTCGAACCCGGCGTCCGGACCGGTATTCCGCTGCTCGTGGACAATCCGAAAGAGGTCGGCGCGGACCGGATCGTCAACAGTCTGGCCGCCCATCATCGTTTCGGAGGCGCCGCGATCGTCGTGGATTTCGGTGTGTCGATCTGTGTCGATCTCGTATCGGCCAAGGGGGAGTTCCTCGGCGGCGTGATCGCGCCCGGAGTGGAGACCGCGACCGAGGCGCTCACCGAGCGGACCGCGTTGCGCCGGGTGGAACTGAGCAGGCCTCGGTCGGTGGTGGGCAAGAACAGCGTCGAATGCATCCAGTCCGGTGCGATCTTCGGTTTCGCCGGCCTGGTGGACGGGCTGGTGGATCGTATTCGCGACGATATCGACGGTTTCGCCGAGGACGGGGTGGCGGTGGTGGCCACCGGTGCGGCGGCTCCGCTGATCATCGATGAATCCGAGACCCTCGAGCACCATGAGCCGCACCTGACGATCACGGGGTTGCGGCTGGTATTCGAACGTAACCAGCGCCGCACTCGCGGCTGATGTCGCTGCCCGCGGCTGTGACATATTCCGTTGATCCGAATGTGGCCTCGCCGCGCTCGGCTTGCTAAGCTCACCGTGTGCTGAACCGCATGCGTACCCAGGAGTGTTGTCGAGGCTGATTCGCCTCGACCGTTCGAGGCATTCTGCAGTCCTCGACCGTTTCTTTACATCCTGGAGATGCGCTCATGCATTCGCCTGTTCTCTCGTCTGTAGTGCGCCGGTCGGCCCGTGATACTTCCGCCGCGGCCGCCGATCCGATTCCCGATCGTCCGATCGCCCCGGCCCTGCCGACGCGGCTGCGTCCGGCGGATCTGCTCCGCCTGACCGACGAGACCGGTGAGGACGTGCTCTCCGGACGGTACGACCATCTGCTTCCCGCGGACGGTCTGTGGCCGGCGGTCGATCGCTGGGCCACCCGGCTGGTCGCCGACGACGAGGTCGATGTCTGGCTGATCAGCTGGACTCCCGACAAATCCACGAAACTGCACGATCACGCCGGTTCGCTCGGGGCGCTCACCGTACTCAGCGGGGCGCTGGCCGAGTACCGCTGGAACGGTACCGAACTGCGGCACCGGGTGCTGTCCGCCGGCGATCAGGCCGCCTTCCCGATCGGCTGGGTGCACGATGTCGTGCGCGCCCCCGACCGGATCGCGGTATCCGGCTCGTCCGGAGTCGGACCGCTGGATCCCACCTTGAGTGTGCACGCCTACTCGCCGCCGCTCACCGCCATGTCCTATTACGAAGTGACCGGACACGGCAGCCTGCGGCGTACCCACACCGTTCTCACCGACCAGCCCGAAGGTGACCTCTGATGTCGCGACTGACCATCGATCAGATGCTCGACCAGGCCCGCGCCCAGTTGCGCCGGATCCATCCCGTAGAACTGCCCGCCGCGCTCGCCCGCGGGGCGATTCTGGTGGATATCCGCCCCGCGGCGCAGCGAGCCAGGGAAGGAGCGCTGCCCGGAGCCCTGGTCATCGAACGCAATGTGCTCGAGTGGCGGCTCGATCCCAGCAGTTCGGCCCGCCTGGCGCTGGCCACCGATCACGATGTCGAGTGGGTGGTCGTGTGCTCGGAGGGCTACACATCCAGCTTGGCGGCGGCGTCGTTGCGCCAATTGGGGCTGCACCGCGCGACCGATCTGGTCGGCGGGTACAAGGCCCTGGAAGCGGCCCGTATGCGAGCGGTCGCCACCGGCGCCGCGCACTTCACCAGGGAAGTTCGTTCGCTCGCCGTTCTCTGAATTGTTGTCCTCGGCCGAATGCGGCCGGACGACAATACATTTCCGCCGTGCGTCGGCGCCCCGGGAAAATTCTAAGCAACCAAATGGTCTATTTCTCCGGGGCCGCCGTGGCGCGCCTTCGGCGAGTGATTCCTTATCGCGCGGTTGGGGCGGGCGGATGACGAATCGATTTGCGGTGCACGCTAGGGTGGTTCGCTGTGAGCAACCCGAACATCTCGTCATCCGGCGGCTCCGCGGGCGTTGTTCCCGCGGGGCGATCCAGCCGCTCTGTGGAGGTCGACGACGTCCCCGAGCAGATGCGGATCCGCCGGGAGAAGCGGGAGCGGCTGCTCGAGTCGGGCGGGGAGGCCTATCCCGTTTCGGTGCCGCGCACCCATAGCCTGGCCGAAATCCGCGCCGCCTATCCGGATCTCGCGGCCGATACCGCGACCGGGCGACTCGTCGGTGTGGCCGGCCGGGTCATCTTCATGCGAAATACCGGCAAATTGTGCTTCGCTCAGCTACAGGAGGGCGACGGCACCACATTGCAGGCCATGGTGAGCCTGAACGGAGTCGGCGCGGAGGCGCTGGCGGCGTGGAAGTCCGATGTGGACCTCGGCGATATGGTTTTCGTGCACGGTGAGGTCATCTCGTCGCGTACGGGTGAATTGAGCGTCATGGCCGATTCCTGGTCCATGGCCGCGAAGGCGCTGCGTCCGCTCCCGGTAGCACACAAGGAGATGGGCGAGGAGGCGCGGGTCCGGCAGCGCTATGTCGATCTGATCGTGCGCCCGGAGGCCCGCCGGACGGCCCGTACCCGGGTGGCGGTGGTGCGCGCGCTGCGCAATGCCCTGGAACGCCGGGATTTCCTCGAAGTCGAAACGCCGATGCTGCAGACACTGCACGGCGGCGCCGCCGCACGGCCCTTCCGCACCCACTCCAATGCGCTCGATATGGATCTCTACCTGCGCATTGCCCCGGAGTTGTTTCTGAAGCGCTGCGTGGTCGGAGGAATCGAGCGGGTCTTCGAGATCAATCGGAACTTCCGTAACGAAGGTGCCGATTCCACCCATTCGCCCGAGTTCGCGATGCTCGAAACTTATCAGGCGTACGGCACCTACGACGACTCCGCGCGGATGATCCGGGAATTGATCCAGGAAGTCGCCGAGGAAGCGCTGGGAACTCAGGTCGTCACCCTCGCCGACGGTTCGGAATACGACTTGAGCGGGGAGTGGGCGACGGTCGAGATGTACCCGTCGTTGTCGGAGTCGTCAGGGGTGGAGGTCACGCCGGAAACAACTGTTCCGGAATTGCTCGAACTCGCCGATCGAGTCGGTCTGGAAATTCCCGAAGGTAAGGGTTACGGCCACGGCAAACTGGTGGAGGAACTGTGGGAGCACTGCTACGGCGACAAGCTGTACGTGCCCACTTTCGTCCGCGATTTCCCGGTCGAGACGTCCCCGCTGACCAGGCAACATCGGTCGCGGGCCGGTGTCGCCGAGAAGTGGGACCTGTATGTCCGGGGCTTCGAGTTGGCCACCGGCTATTCGGAGTTGGTGGATCCGGTGATCCAGCGCGATCGGTTCGTCGATCAAGCCCGCCTGGCCGCGGCCGGTGACGACGAGGCAATGGTGCTCGACGAAGACTTCCTGACCGCGATGGAGCACGGGATGCCACCGACGACCGGAACCGGTATGGGAATCGATCGGTTGTTGATGGCGCTCACCGGATTGGGAATCCGGGAAACGATACTGTTCCCAATAGTGCGGCCGGTCGGCCGTTGAGCGAGCGGTTTGCAAAGCAGGCTGCTCGTCTTGGAATTTTCCGAATTCGAGGTATTCTTGCCTCGGGTAATCGGCCTGATATTGCAGGCCGTACGATTTCGAGAGGACGTTCATCTCATGGCAAAGAAGGTCACCGTTAGCCTGATCGACGATGTCGACGGTGAGTCCATCGCGGACGAGACCATCGAGTTCGCAATCGATGGGGTGTCGTACGAGATCGACCTGTCGTCGACGAATGCGGCGAAACTTCGGGACGAGTTGGAGCAGTGGGTGACCAGCGCCCGCCGGGTGAGCGGCCGGCGTCGGGTGAAGTCCGCGGTCGCGGCCTCCGGTAGCACCAAGGCCCGCGCCACCATGGACCGCGAACAAAGCGCGGCCATCCGGGAGTGGGCGCGCCGGAATGGTCACAAGGTTTCCGCGCGGGGCCGTATCTCCGCCGATATCACCGACGCATACAACAAGGCCGCGAAGGGATAGTTCTTCTTTCAACCGTCGCGCGTGTGGGTAATTCACGGAACACGCGGACGGCTGGTCTTCTCGATAGCTATCTGGAATTACCGCTGGCCCCGGCGTCGATCGCCGGGGCCGCTGCGCCCGGCGGCGTTCCATCTTGCCCGAGCGGCCGACTGCCCGGCACCATAGGTGTGATCGGCCGGGCGCGGTGCGCCGCAGTGCAAGGGGTCCGCAGTGTTCGGCAGTTGCTGCCGATATGGAGAGGTGAGGTATCGGCGCAGTGTCCGGATCCGTCGGTTCGTTCCTTCGATTCACCGATGACGAAGGCCGCAGGCGCGAGGTGATGTTGAGTCCCGACCGGCAGCGGCTCACCATCGGCCGCTCTGCGGGCGCCGATCTGTCGCTGCGCTGGGACGCCGAGGTATCGCGGTTGCATGCTGCGGTCGAATACCTCGCCGGGCACTGGACCATCGTGGACGACGGCCTTTCCCGTAACGGCACGTTCGTCAACGGCGAACGCATCAACGGTCGCCGCCGCCTCATGCCCGGGGACCGTATCCGGGTGGGCACTTCACTGGTGTCCTTCCACGACTTCAACGGCGTCGCCGACGACGCCACCCGAACCTCCGGTGGCGGTCTGCCGACCGTGCGCTCGCTCACCGAGGCGCAGCGCGGGGTGCTCGTGGCGCTGTGCCGGCCGTTCAAAGGGGATGCCGGCTTCGCCGCCCCGGCCACCAACCAGCAGATCGCCGATGAACTGTTCCTGAGCGTGGACGCCGTCAAGACCCATCTTCGTGCCCTGTTCGCCAAGTTCGGCGTCGAGGACCTGCCCCAGAACCAGAAGCGGGTCCGGCTGGCCGCGCTGGCCATGCGCAGTGGGCTGATCACCGATCGCGATCTCTGACCGGGCGGCCGCTTCCCCGTGCCCGCTCGTACAGTGGCCGCCTGGGTCGGGGAAGCGACCTACCAGGGCTCGCGTCGTCGGACCGCTGCTCCGGCCGGTACTTGCCCGGGCAGACTGCGCGCACCGGGGCAACTGCCTGCCCGGGTCGGGGCGTACCGGGGTCCGCTGTCCGCCGCCGGCCATCTCCCCAGCTCTGGGAGTCGTTCTGTTCGCTCTGGGCAAAACCCGAGTGGGAAACCAATCGGTGGGTAAGGGCGTTATGAGTGAATAGGTCTGCCGTCGGGCCGCATCATTAGGGTGGAGCGGCGGCGGCGTAATCCCCTGCCAACTAGAGTGGGAGGCGGGGGCCGCAACCCCTGGCCTTCATGGCAGGCTGAAGCCGACGGTTGTCCACGACACACCACGGCGTCAGCCGGCCATAGAGTCCGGAGCAGGAGAGTGAGGGAGCGATGTTCGAGAGGTTCACCGACCGCGCGAGGCGTGTCGTCGTCCTGGCCCAAGAAGAGGCCCGGATGCTCAACCACAACTACATCGGCACCGAGCACATCCTGCTGGGTCTGATCCACGAGGGTGAGGGTGTCGCGGCCAAGTCCCTGGAGTCGCTCGGTATCTCGCTGGAGGGCGTGCGCAGCCAGGTCGAAGAGATCATCGGCCAGGGCCAGCAGGCCCCGTCCGGTCATATTCCGTTCACCCCCCGCGCCAAGAAGGTGCTGGAACTGAGCCTGCGCGAGGCGCTGCAGCTCGGTCACAACTACATCGGCACCGAGCATATTCTGCTCGGCCTGATCCGCGAGGGCGAGGGCGTCGCGGCCCAGGTACTGGTCAAGCTCGGCGCCGACCTCAACCGGGTCCGCCAGCAGGTCATCCAGCTGCTGTCCGGATACCAGGGCAAGGAGCCCGTGGAATCCGGCGCCCGGGGCGAGGCTGGTACCCCGTCCACCTCGCTGGTGCTCGACCAGTTCGGCCGCAATCTCACCCAGGCGGCCCTGGAAGGCAAACTCGATCCCGTCATCGGCCGCTCGAAGGAGATCGAGCGGGTCATGCAGGTGCTGAGCCGCCGTACCAAGAACAACCCGGTCCTGATCGGCGAGCCCGGTGTCGGTAAGACCGCCGTCGTCGAGGGTCTGGCCCAGGCCATCGTCAACGGCGAGGTCCCGGAGACGCTGAAGGACAAGCAGCTCTACACCCTCGACCTGGGTTCCCTGGTCGCGGGTAGCCGCTACCGCGGTGATTTCGAAGAGCGCCTGAAGAAGGTGCTCAAGGAGATCAACACCCGTGGCGACATCATCCTGTTCATCGACGAGCTGCACACGCTGGTCGGTGCGGGTGCCGCCGAGGGCGCGATCGACGCGGCCTCGATCCTGAAGCCGAAGCTGGCCCGCGGTGAGTTGCAGACCATCGGCGCCACCACCCTCGACGAGTACCGCAAGTACATCGAGAAGGACGCCGCCCTGGAGCGCCGGTTCCAGCCGGTGCAGGTGGGCGAGCCAACGGTCGAGCACACCATCAACATCCTCAAGGGTCTGCGCGACCGCTACGAGGCACACCACCGGGTGTCCATCACCGACGGTGCCCTGGTGGCCGCGGCCACCCTGGCCGACCGCTACATCAATGACCGGTTCCTCCCGGACAAGGCGATCGACCTGATCGACGAAGCCGGCGCCCGGATGCGCATCCGCCGGATGACCGCGCCGCCGGACCTGCGCGAATTCGACGACAAGATCGCCGACGCGCGCCGGGAGAAAGAATCGGCAATCGACGCGCAGGACTTCGAGAAGGCCGCGCGGCTGCGCGACAAGGAGAAGCAGCTCGTCGCCAAGCGGGCCGAGCGCGAGAAGCAGTGGCGCTCCGGCGACCTGGATGTCGTGGCCGAGGTCGACGACGAGCAGATCGCCGAGGTGCTGGCCAACTGGACCGGTATCCCCGTCTTCAAGCTCACCGAGGAGGAGACCACCCGTCTGCTCCGCATGGAGGACGAGCTGCACAAGCGGATCATCGGCCAGGAGGACGCGGTCAAGGCCGTCTCCAAGGCCATCCGGCGTACCCGCGCCGGCCTGAAAGATCCGAAGCGTCCGTCCGGCTCGTTCATCTTCGCCGGGCCGTCCGGTGTCGGTAAGACCGAGCTGTCCAAGGCGCTGGCGAACTTCCTGTTCGGCGACGACGACGCGCTCATCCAGATCGATATGGGCGAGTTCCACGACCGCTTCACCGCTTCGCGGCTGTTCGGTGCCCCTCCCGGGTACGTCGGCTACGAAGAGGGCGGCCAGCTCACCGAGAAGGTGCGCCGCAAGCCGTTCTCGGTCGTGCTGTTCGACGAGATCGAGAAGGCCCACCAGGAGATCTACAACACCCTGTTGCAGGTCCTGGAGGACGGTCGTCTCACCGACGGCCAGGGCCGGACCGTGGACTTCAAGAACACGGTGCTGATCTTCACCTCGAACCTCGGTACCTCCGATATCTCGAAGGCCGTGGGTCTGGGCTTCACCCAGAGCAACGCCGAGGGCTCGAACTACGAGCGGATGAAGCTCAAGGTCAACGACGAGCTGAAGAAGCACTTCCGGCCGGAGTTCCTCAACCGTATCGACGATGTGATCGTCTTCCATCAGCTCACCACCGAGCAGATCGTGGAGATGGTGGATCTGATGATCGCCCGCGTCGAGCGGCAGTTGAAGAACAAGGATATGGCAATCACGCTCACCGAGAATGCCAAGAACCTGCTGGCCAAGCGTGGCTTCGACCCCGTGCTCGGTGCCCGGCCGCTGCGCCGCACCATCCAGCGTGAGATCGAGGACCAGCTGTCGGAGAAGATCCTCTTCGGCGAGATCGGTCCCGGCCAGACCGTCCAGGTCGATGTCGAGGGCTGGGACGGCGAAGGCTCCGGCGAGGACGCCCGCTTCACCTTCTCCCCGAAGGCCAAGCTCACCAAGGAAGACGGCGAGAAGAAGCCCGAGGTCGTGCTCACCGGCGCGTCCGACGGTCCGACCGAAGCCGCTTCCGGCGAGTAGCCGACAGCGCGGTACACAGGGCCTGCCCACCGGTATCACACCGGTGGGCAGGCCCTTTTCCGTATGTGTGGGGTGCAGCCGGTCGGCGAGAGATCCCGGTCGGTGCGCGCGCGTACGGTGGGGGCAGTTCAGTCGATACGAAGCGGGGGTATCACCATGACGAATCCGGATCTCACCACGATCGCGGTCCTGCTCGACCGCTCCGGCTCCATGCAGACCATCAAATCCGACACCGAAGGCGGCCTGGCCGCCTACTTCGAGGAACAGCGGCAGGTGGAGAAGGCCGTGCGGGTCACCCTCGCGCAATTCGACACCGAGTACGAATGCGTGTACTCGAACATTCCGATCGGTGAGGTGCCCCCACCGGTGTTGCAGCCGCGCGGCGGTACCGCGCTCTACGACGCCATCGGCAAGCTGGTCACCGACCTGGGCGCCGAACTGGCCGGGCGGCCGGAAGACGAGCGACCCGGCACCGTGATCGTGGTCGTCCTCACCGACGGGCACGAGAATTCGAGCCGCGAATGGACGCATGCCGCCGTGCGATCGCTGATCGAACAGCAGCAGAACGTCTACAGCTGGGATTTCCTGTTCCTCGGCGCCAATATGGACGCGGTCGAGATAGGCAGCGCTCTCGGCTTCGCCCCGCAGCAGTCCATCACCTACGGGGCGGCCCCGGCGGGTGTCGCCGGGGTGTTCCGGGCGGCAGGGGCGTATTCACGGCGTCTGCAGGCCCCGGCGGGCTCGGCGCGCGCGGCCGGGTTCACCGAGCAGGAGCGCCGTGAGGCGAAACCGGGCTGAACCGTGCGTTCACTCGGGCGCGGGCCCCGGATCGGCCGGGCCGCCGGTGCCGCCGCGTGGTTCGGCGGTCACCGCTACCGTGGGCGCCGCTTCGCGGGAGGTACTGTGGCCGCTTTCTTTGCGGGCTCGCGGGCGCGCATCCGGGTCGATCGCGATCCGCAGCGGGCGGCTCGGTAGCCGCGCCGCGACCCGGTAGCCGCCGCTGGGTTTGGGGCCGGCGGTCAACGCGCCACCGAGCGCATGGGTGCGCTCTCGCATAGCGATGATCCCCATCCCGCGGGTGGGGCCGGCGTGTTCCGGCTTACCGGTGGGGCGGGTGTTGTCGACGGTGAGATCCACCGAGTCGGCGGAGTAGCGCACCGTGACGGTGGCCTCGGCGCCCGGGGCGTGGCGTACGACATTGGCCAGGGATTCCTGGACGATCTGGGTGGCGGCGTCGTCGATCGCCGCGGGCAGGGAATCCGGGGTGCCGAGGACTCGGGTGTGCACCGTCAGCCCCGCCAGCCTGGGCTTGCGCAGGAGTTCGTCCAGGTCGGACATGGTGGGATCGGGTTCACGAGGTGGTGGGGGCGGCGCTTGCGCGGCGGCCGGTGGGCGGCCGCCGCCTCCGTTCCCGGGCGACCGGTCGGTACCGGGCCGGTCGCGCCGGGCGAAACCGCCGCGGCGGGAACGTCTCGCCCGGTCGCCCGCGGCGAAGTCTTCGCCGCGGGTGGGGCCGTGGTCGTGGGAGGGCTGCGCCGGTGTGCCGGACACGGACTCCACCGACTGGATCGCGTGGCGCAGTGCCTGCACATCCTCGAGCGCATTGCGGCTGGTGGTCTTGATCTCGGCGACCGTACCCGCCGCTTTCGCGGACTTGGCCTCCACTTGCTGGAGAGCCATGCCGGCCTGCACATTGATGAGCGAGAGATTGTGGCCCACCACATCGTGCAGTTCCCGGGCGATCAGTAAGCGCTCCGTGCCGACCTCGAGTTCGCGCTGCTGCCGCGCTACCGTGCGTTCGGCGGTCGTCAGGGCCTGCCGGGTCTGTGCGAGCAGGCGGCGGTGCCGCAGCACTTCGAACAGCGCCGCGGCCAGCGCGACCCAGCCCAGTAGTCCGACCATCTGCCAGCTCGTCATCCTGGACTCTCCACCTGCACCACCCTATTCGCCTGCTGTGCTCGGTCGTCGGCGCACACCCGGAATCCCGGTGCCGCAATGGTATTCCGCGCAGGAACGCGCCGGTTCCGGGTGGGCCGGTCGGTAGCGGCGCGTGATCCCCGCATCTGCGGCAGTACCCGCGCCTGCGCGGGTATGGTCCAGTGATGGTCGACCAGCAAGTGCGTGTACCGGACCTGTCCACACGGCCGTACGAACTCACCGTGGAGCGGGTGATGACCGCTGCACCCGCACTCCTCTACTTGGCGTGGACCCAGGGCTTCGATATCTGGCTCGCGGAACCGTCCTCGGTGCGAATGCGGCCCGAGGTGAACGAGCCCTTCTATTTCGAGACCCGGGAGGAGGACGGGAAATCCCGGCCGCATTACGGTCGTTTCCTCCGTCTGGAACCGGGCCGGCTCATCGAATTGACCTGGGTGACCGGTGCCGGCGGCACCGAGGGCGCGGAAACGGTGGTGCGCGTGGAGTTCGTCAAACAGCCCCGTGGCATCCGGTTGCGGTTGCAGCACAGCGGGTTTGCCGACGAAGCGGCCCGTGACCGGCATCGGGCGGCCTGGCCCGCGATACTGGCCCGCCTCGATGAACGAACTGCGACGAGCTGAGGGTACGAGTAGGTTCGACTCCGACTCGCAACGAATAGTCTTCGAAAGGATCGTGATGCCCACACGTACCGCGCGCACCGCATGGACCGGTGGTCTGCAGGACGGCTCCGGCCAGGTCGAGCTGGTCAGCTCGGGGGTCGGCAAGTACGAGGTGTCGTTCCCGAAGCGGGCGGCCGACGATGCCGACGGCACGACCAGCCCGGAGGAGCTGATCGCCGGAGCGCATTCGTCCTGCTACGCGATGGCGCTGTCGAACGAGATCGCTCAGGTCGGCGGTACCCCGCAGAGCCTCGACGTCTCGGCCGCGGTGACCCTGGGCCCCGACCCGGCGGGCGGTTTCCGGATCAGCCGGATCGCCCTGACGGTGCGCGGCCGGGTGTCCGGGCTCGACGAGGCGGGTTTCGCGGCGGCCGCGGCCGCGGCCAAGGCCGGATGCCCGGTCAGCAAAGCGCTGGGCGGAGTGGACGACATCACCCTCGACGCCGCCCTGGAATCCTGAAACGCCTGTCCCGGGCCCCGATCCGGGCCCGGGACAGCGCACGGCCCCTACCCGAGCCTCACGGTGTCGTGCCCGCTCGGAACCAGGCCCGGGCGCCCGGTGTGTGCATGGCGGGGATCGCGAGGGTTACCGCGCCGAGGTGGCCGACCCGGGTGAGCGCCACGGATACGGTCGTGGCGCTCATATCCGCGAACACACCGGTGCCCCCGTCCATGAGCATTCGCACGGGCTCCACCAGCAGTGAAGCCGTACCGAGCACGCCTATCCCGACGGTGAGCAGATTTCTGGCCCAGCGCTCGCCCCGCAGCATTCGCCACGCGACAACGAGGACCACCAGATAGATCCCGCTGCGCAGCAGCCAACCGCCGGTGAGTGCGCCGATATTCGCGGCGTCGCCCAGCAGCGCACCACGGATCGCGGTTTCGGCGATACCGAAGCCCACGGCCGCCACCAGCGCGATGAAGGCGGTGGTGACGGCCGCGGGCCGCTGAGCGAGTGGGTTGTCCCGGTGGGCGAGTGCAGTGTCGGTCATACGACGACCCTGCCCGGCGACTATCGCGACCCGGATCAACCTGCCGTAGCAGCGGTCTCCGCTACCCGGGTACCGCCGCGGTCGCTCCACTCGGTGAGCGCCGCGAAAGCCAGACCCATACCGACCCACAGCGTGGTCGATACGGCCAGCGACGCCGCGCGGAACTCCCACAGCAGCGTGGCCGGGAAGTCGGCCCCCACCTCGTTCACCCCGGGCAGCAGAACGTAGCCGAGGGTGACGATCAGTACGAAACCGGCCACGGCCGCGACGAGCCGGAGGGATTCGGGCCGCGATCGCAGTGCTCTCCACAGGGACACACCGGCTGCGACGGCCACCAGCCCCAGCAGAACCGCGGCCACCCAGAGCAGTGTGCGTTCGTTGATCGTTTCCGGATCACCGACGGCCGGTGGGTTGGCCGGATATTCGAAGAACGGTACGGCCACCACCGCGACCCAGCCGGCCAGACCGAGCCCGAGAACGAGCCGATGGCCGGGCAGGGCGGTGAACCGCCGGGCGTAGTGCGCCGCGGTCGCGACGATCGCCCCGAAGGCCATCCCGGCCAGCGCACCGGCCAGGAACTGCCCGAACTTCTGCCACGGCCGGCTCACCTCGGCCTCGTCGCCGTGTGCTGTCTCTCCGTGCGTATGTCCGGTGCCGGAGTCATGGGCATGGTCGGGAACGGGAGCCGCGGCCTCCTCGATGGCGATGGCGGCATCGACCTTCGGTTCGCCGACGAAATGACCGACGACACCCGCGAGGAGACCGGCGATCAGACCGGCGAGCAGACCACGGAGCAGCAGGGCACCGAAAGATCCGCTCAATGGCACGGGACACCCAGCAGGTGGCGCCCGTCGTGCATCAGCTCGTGCAGGAACATGCCACCGCGCGATATGGCGCCCTGGTCGAATCCGACCAGGTAGAGCGTCAGCAGTGCCAGCGCGACGACGCCGACGGTGATGAGCACGGTCGCTGCTGTATCGGTAGCCCTGCTCGGAACATGCGCTATGGCCATGGTGGATCCTCTCATCCGGATGCTCGCGTCCGGTTCGCGAGTTGTGCGCAGGTGCGGGTGTCTGACTCTGCCCACCCTCCGGGGTGGACATCACAGTGGCGCGACCGCTCCGGGTTCTCACCGGATTACCGCATCACCTCCGCTTTCACTTGAAACTGTGACACCGGCTGTTGCCGGTCGTCAATATGCGGCGAACAAGCGCTGGCCACGCCTCCGGGGTCGGTGGCGTGGCCAGGGTGTGGGGGACGGGTCAGGAAGCGGATTTACCCGCTACATCGAGTACGACCTCGAATTCCAGCAGCGATGCGCCGGTGGCGACGGGCTTGTTCTGCTGTCCGGCATGTGCCTCCTTGGCGGGACCGTCGCGCCACGCCGTGAAGGATTCCTCGGAATCCCACTGGGTGACCACGAAGTACCGGTTCTCGCCGGCCGTGGGCCGCAACAACTGGAAGCCGAGGAACCCGGGGGAGTTCTCGACCGCGTGCGCGCGATGGGCGAACCGTTTCTCCAGCTCGGGTCCCGCGCCCTCGGGGACTTCGATCGCATTGATCTTCACAACAGGCATACCTCGAGCTTAGGTACAGCGGGGCCGGACGGAACAGTGCCGCACGCCACAGCGGGACGAGCGTGCGGCGACCGTGCCACGCCCGGTGGCGCCCACGCCGGTCTGTGGAGGGTTGTGCATAAACTCTGTGGAGGGTTGTGCATAAACTCGGCCCCGTGTTGCACGACGAAGGTGGGGCAGGGGTCCCGATACTGCTGCTGCACGGGTTGATGGGCAGCGCCCGCACCTGGCAGGGCCAGGTCCGGTGGTTGCGCGAGCACGGCCGGGTTTTGACCTTCGACGCCGCCGGACACGGGCGCCCCGCTCCGGCCGAACTCACCACCGACGCCTTCGTCGCCGATCTGGCCGCAGCCACCGCGCGGATCCCCGAGCCGATGATCGTGATCGGGCATTCGATGGGCGGCCTGCACGGCTGGATGTTCGCCGCCGCGTATCCGGGCCGGGTGCGGGGGCTGGTGGTCGAGGATATGGCGGCCGATTTCACCGGTCGTACCGCCGCCCACTGGGCCGCGATGGTCGAGGCCTGGCCGCAGCCGTTCGCGGACGAGGCCGCCCTGGTGGCGTACTTCGGTCCCGTCGCCGGTCGCTACTTCCGTGATTCCTTCCGGCGGGACCCGGACGGTTACCGGTTGCACGGCGAGGTGGCCACCTTCCGCGATATCTCGGAGGAGTGGGGTACTCGGTCGTTCTGGACGGAGTGGGGGAGGCTCACCGTGCCCACCCTGCTGATCGAAGGCGAACACACCATCACCCCGCCCGGGCAGATGCGCCGGATGGCCGGACTGCATCCGGCCGCCGAGCACGTCCTGGTTCCCGAGGCCGGACACCTGGTGCACGATGATCAGCCGGAACGCTACCGCGCCGAGGTCGAGCGTTTCCTCGCTCGCGTGCTGCGCGAAGCGCCCGAGACCGCCGCCGGGGTCTGAGCGCCCCGGCCGGGGGGCCTTCAGCCCTCTCCGGCGAGGGCGAAGCGTCCGTCGTCGGTCTGTTCGATCAATCCGTCCACCAGCAGCGAATCCAGTGCGCGGTCGCGCTGGCCGGGGTCCCGGGTCCAGGCGAGGTCCAGCCGGACGCGTTCCACCGGCGCGTGCGCCGCCCGCAACACATCGAGCAGACGTCCCCGCGCCTGCCGATCGGTGCCCTCGTATTTCTGGCTCCGGCGCGTCGACTCGGCCACCGGCCGGCCCGCCGTGACCCACGCGCAGCGCGGCAGCGGGCAGCGAGTGCAGTCCGGCGTCCGCGCGGTGCACACCGTCGCGCCGAGCTCCATCAGGGCCGCCGAGAACACCGCGGCGCGGTCGATCCGGCCGGGCAGCAGGGCCTCGGTCTCGCGTAGATCGCGCGCGGCCGGATTCCCGGCCTCCCGTCCGTGCACGGCCCGGGCCACGACCCGGCGAACATTGGTGTCCACCACCGGGACTCGCTGCCCGTAGGCGAAACAGGCGACCGCCCGCGCGGTGTAGGCGCCGATACCGGGCAGCCCGAGCAGCACCTCGACATCGTCGGGCACCTGGTCGCCGTGCTCGGCCGCCAGGACCCGCGCGCATTCGTGCAGGCGCAGGGCCCGGCGCGGATAGCCGAGTTTGCCCCACGCCCGCAGCACCTCGCCCGCGCTCGCCGCCGCCATGGCCGAGGGCACCGGCCAGCGCCGCACCCATTCCCGCCAGATGGGTTCCACCCGCGACACCGGTGTCTGCTGCAGCATGATCTCGCTCATCAGGATCTGCCAGGCGCTCACCCCGGGCCGCCGCCACGGCAGGTCCCGGGCCGTGCGGGCGTACCAGTCGATCAGCGTGTCGGAGTCGATCGCGCCGGGTTCGATCGCCACGGCACCGCGCCCGCCCGAACCCGATTTCCCGATACCTGCGCTGCTCACCGACCCGCTCCGTTCACCTCACCGTGCAGTTCCACCGGTTCGGCGTGGATGGACGCCGCGCTGTAACGGGACGGAAGCAAGCGCGCACATCAAATCGTGCAGAATGGACACCATGCCTCAGTCCAACCCGGTAAGTGCCTGGAAGTCGCTGCGCGAAGGAAACGAGCGCTTCGTGAACGGCACGCTGCTGCATCCTAGCCAGGGAGCCGCCGATCGAGCCAAGCTCGTCGGCGGCCAGCATCCCACCGCCGTGCTGTTCGGGTGCGGGGATTCCCGTGTCGCCGCGGAACTGATCTTCGATCAGGGTCTCGGCGATATGTTCGTGGTGCGCACCGCGGGCCATGTCATCGACGCGGCGGTGCTCGGATCCATCGAATACGGCGTGGGTGTCCTCGATGTACCGCTGATCGTGGTGCTCGGGCACGACAGCTGCGGCGCGGTCAAAGCGACCCTGGATGCGCTGGACGGCGGCGAGGTGCCCGGCGGCTTCATCCGCAGCATCGTCGAGAAGGTGACGCCGTCGATGCTGATCGGGCGCCGCGAAGGACTCGAATCGGTGGACGAACTCGAGGCCCGTCACGTGGTGGAGACCAGCCGCCTGCTGATGGAGCGGTCGATGATCGTGTCCGAGCGGGTCGCGGCCGGTAAATGTGCGATCGCCTGTGTGACCTACAAACTCGTCGACGGCCGGGCACAGCTACACCGGGTGGTCGGTAATATCGGGGAGACCGTCTGACAGGTGGCCCGGCCGTCGGCGCCACCTTCGGGTGTGCCGTTGACGGCCGCCGCCGCCCGCTGCGCTTACCGTTGACACGTGTTGGAACCGACAGGACCGTTACCGCCGGAGATCTACTGGCGGCGTCGTGTGTTCGCCATCGGCGCGCTCGTGGTCGCGCTCGCGGTGGTGATCTGGCTGGCCGTCACCGTCTCCCGCGGCGGTGATTCGCCCGATGCCGCCGCGGCGGCATCGACCTCCGAGACCACCGAGCCGGCCACGAGTTCGGCCTCGTCGTCCAGCACGGCGACCGGCACTCGTGCGTCCGGTACGGCATCCGGTACGCGCAGTACCGAACCCGCCCCGGCGGCCTCCGGTCAATGCGCCGACCAGTCACTGGCCATCAAGGTGTCGGTGGGGCAGCCCACCTACCAGACGGGTGAGGAACCGGTGTTCGGGATCGTGATCACCAATATCTCCGGTGCGCCGTGCACCCGGGACATGGGATCCGGGTTGCAGCGCGTATCGGTGCATTCGCTCGACGGCGGGCGGCAACTGTGGGCGAGCACGGACTGCTTTCCCGACGGCGATCCGGATGTGCGCACCCTGGACCGCGGTGAGCAGGCCGCGTTCACCGTCACCTGGACGGGCGCGACCTCGCAGCCGGAGTGCGCGGGGGAGCGGGTGCAGGTACCCGCCGGCGCCTACAACGTGGTGGCGCAGATGGGTTCGGTGCGCAGCGCGCCCGAACCCTTCAACATCGCCTGAGCGGAGTCACTTCTTCGTCAGGCCGGCCAACCGCAGCGCACCGCGCAGGCTGGACGCTTCGTGCAGGGTCATCGGCGTGGCCTTGCCGTCGGTGCCCGGCGGAACCACCGCGGTGGTGAACCCGAGCCGTTCGGCCTCGGCGAGCCGGCGGGTCACCGAGGTGATCCGCCGGACTTCCCCGGCCAGTCCCACTTCGCCGAGGATCACCCACCCGGGTGGCAGTGCCGTATCGCGGGCCGCGCTGGCGATGGCGAGCGCGACGGCGAGGTCCGCGGCCGGTTCGGTGAGCCGCATACCGCCCACGGTGGCGGCGTAGACGTCCTGTTTACCGACATAGACACCGCACCGGCTCTGCAGCACCGCCAGCACCATGGCCACCCGGTTGTAATCCAGTCCACTGACGGCCCGGCGGGGCGCCGGAGCCTGCGTTTCCACCGTGAGCCCCTGCACCTCGCCGACCAGCGGCCGCTTCCCGTCCATCGCGACGGTGACCGCCGTACCCGGCACCGAATCCGCGCGATGGTGCAGGAAAAGCCCGGAAGGATCTGTCACACAGGCGATTCCGTCGTCGTGGAGTTCGAAACAACCCACCTCGTCCGCACTGCCGAACCGGTTCTTGATCCCGCGCACCATCCGCAACGTGGTGTTCTTGTCGCCCTCGAACTGCAACACCACATCGACCAGGTGTTCCAGCGTGCGCGGCCCGGCGACCGCACCGTCCTTGGTGACATGTCCCACCAGGAGTACGGCGATACCACTCGCCTTCGCCAGCGACGTCAGCGCCGCGGTCACCGCGCGTACCTGGGTGACACCGCCGATCACCCCGTCGGTATCGGCGGCCAGCATCGTCTGTACCGAATCGACCACCAGCAGTGTGGGTTTCACCTGATCGACATGCCCGAGTACCACCGACAGATCGGATTCGGCGGCCAGATACACCCGGTCGTGCACCGCACCCGTCCGGTCGGCGCGCAACCGCACCTGCCCCGCCGATTCCTCCGCGGTGACGTAGAGGGCCCGTTCGTCGCGCTGCCGCGCCCAGCGGTGTGCCACCTCGAGCAGCAAGGTCGATTTACCCACCCCCGGCTCGCCGGACAGCAATACCACCGATCCGGCGACGATCCCGCCGCCCAGCACCCGGTCGAGCTCGGAAACCCCCGTCGGCCGCGCCGTCGTCGTCTGTGAATCGATCCGGGAGATCGGCGCCGCCGCGGTGGTCGGAAGCATGGCCTTTCGCCCCGGCCCCGCCGCCGCGGCGGCCACCGGCATCGCCTCGTCCACGGTCCCCCAGGACCCGCAGCCGGGGCATTTACCGACCCATTTGGCGACCTCGTGCGCGCACTCCGAACACCGATAGACGGCTTTGTTCTTGGTCACTGCCACAGCCGCACCCTACGCAGCACTGCCGACAGTGTTCATTCGCGACGCCGTGGTCGGCGCCGAAGGGCTCAGTGCCCGCCGGCCGAGCCCGTGGTGCTCTTGGAGAGTTCCGATTCGTGCCGAGGCGCTGCCACACCCGCATCGACCGGCACCTGGACCAGAACGTTCCCGTTGTTCTTGAAGTTGAAGGTGACCTCGTAGGTGAGGCCCGGGATGATGTCCCGGGTGAGGCCGGTGATCTCGATGCGGGCCGCTGTGGTCTCGCCACCTTCGGTCTTGATCGTTTCGCCGCTGGTGTGGGTCTCCGCCCCGGCCTGCGGGGTGGAGACGACGACCGTTTCGGAGGGGGCGATCTCGAGTTTGCCGCCTTCACCGGGAGTGATCTGGACGTTCCCGAGGTCGGTGGTGACGCCGGTGAGTTCATCGGCGCCCACCGCGCCGGTGTTCACGATCGACAGCGCGAGCGCGGCCTTGCCGCCGGCGGTGTGGGTGGTGGTGCCGTTGCCCGGGAACACGATGTGCACATTGCGCAGGGCGATATCGCCGGCGTTGGCCGTGTTGCCGTTGATGGCGGCGACCTGTACGGCGGTCTGCGAGATCTGGCCGGCGCCGCAGCCGGACAGGACGAGCGCCGCACCGGCGGCGAGCGCGGCGGCCGCCACCATGCGGCGCCGCCGGGTCGGGACCGGGCCAGCGGCAGTCACAGCAGTCAGGGCAGTCACGGGTTGTCCTCCATGTCCGAGTGGGCGCACTCCAACTAGGCACTGTAGTAGTTGGGTTCGGGCCCGGGACGCACCGGGCGGTGTCAGGGGGGATTACATGCCGGGCGGTGTGTGATTTGTCGCACGTCACGGCGTGTCCGGTGGGTCGGGGATCGTAGTCTCGGGCGCCATCCCGGTTCGTGTTGTGAAACGGCTCGCCGACCGGTGTCGTGGCGGTCCCGGGACGTCGCGCTGACCGGTAACGATCGGGCCTCCGCGACCCGCTTGCGCCGCCGCGCGGAGTGGGTTTTCATATGCCCTCGAAGGGCCCGTGCCCGACACTCGTTCGGGCACAACGTAATGCACACCAAACTCGTCCTGTCAAGCCCCAGTGCCTGGTCGTTGTGGCCCTGACCTGCGCAGTTGATCGCGCCGTTATCGAGTCGCGTGTTAAACTGTGAACATCGAAAGGGGCACGGGACACATGATTTTTAAGGTCGGAGATACCGTCGTTTATCCCCATCATGGGGCGGCTTTGATCGAAGCTATCGAGACCCGCACCATCAAGGGTGAGCAGAAAGAGTATCTGGTCCTGAAGGTCGCACAGGGTGACCTCACTGTTCGGGTTCCCGCGGAAAACGCGGAATATGTCGGCGTCCGCGATGTAGTGGGCCAGGAAGGCCTGGATCGGGTCTTCCAGGTGCTGCGTGCGCCGCACACGGAAGAGCCCACCAACTGGTCCCGCCGTTACAAGGCCAACCTCGAGAAACTCGCCTCCGGCGATGTGAACAAGGTGGCCGAGGTCGTTCGCGATCTGTGGCGCCGGGAACAGGATCGTGGCCTGTCCGCGGGCGAGAAGCGGATGCTGGCCAAGGCTCGGCAGATCCTCGTCGGGGAGCTCGCGCTCGCCGAGGGCACCGATGACGGCAAGGCCGAGACGCTTCTCGACGAGGTCCTCGCCGCGGCTTCCTGATCGTGCACAGAAGAGACGGTCCCGGCCGTGGCGCCGGTCCCGTCACCGCACTGGTTCCTGCCGCCGGTCGTGGCGTGCGCTTGGGTGCAGGCATACCCAAAGCGTTCGTCCCGATCGGCGGCATACCCATGCTCACACTGGCCGTGAACGGGCTGGTGGCGGCCGCGGTTGTCGACGAGATCATTGTGATGGTGCCCGCCGAACACGTCGACCGGACGGCAGCTCTCCTACCCCCCGATGCTCCGGTGCGGATCGTGGTCGGCGGCGCCGAGCGCACCGATTCGGTACGCGCCGGCCTCGCGGCCGCCGGTGATACCGCGTTTTTCCTGGTGCACGACGCGGCCCGTGCGCTCACTCCGCCCGCCCTGATCGCCCGGGTGGTGGACGAACTGCGCGCCGGTCATCCCGCGGTCGTGCCCGCGCTGCCGGTGGTGGACACCGTGAAAACCGTCGATCACGGCGGGAAGGTCACCGGGACACCGGATCGCGGCGTATTGCGCGCCATCCAGACTCCGCAGGGCTTCGCCGCGCGGGCGTTACGGGCCGCCTACGCCGACGCGGGTTCGGCGACCGATGACGCCGGCCTGGTCGAGCGCCTGGGCGTCGAGGTGCGCACCGTCGCCGGCGACCCACTGGCTTTCAAGATCACCACCCCCCTCGATCTGCGTCTGGCCGAATCCCTGCTCGCCTCGAACCCGGCGGTGACGTCGTGCTGAACACGCGGGTGGGAATCGGCACCGATGTGCATCCGATCGAGCCGGGTCGTCCCTGCTGGATGGCCGGATTGCTGTTCGACGGCGAGGACGGTTGCGCGGGCCACTCCGACGGTGACGTCGCCGCACACGCCCTCTGCGACGCCCTGTTGTCCGCGGCGGGCCTGGGGGACGTGGGCTCTGTCTTCGGCACCGGCCGGCCGGAATGGGCCGGGGTCTCCGGGGCCGCCATGCTGAAAGAAGTGCGCCGGCTGCTCGACGACGCCGGATATGCGGTCGTCAACGCTGCCGTTCAGGTGATCGGCAACCGCCCGCGGATCGGTCCGCGGCGCGCCGAGGCCCAGCAGGTGCTGGGTGATCTGCTGGACGCGCCCGTATCGGTGTCCGGCACGACCAGTGACGGCCTGGGCCTCACCGGGCGTGGTGAGGGGATCGCCGCGGTCGCGACCGCGCTGCTGCACTGTCCCGGGCGGCCGAGTGGACAGCCCGGAGACGGTGGCGAGGTGCGACCGGCATAGGGCCCGCGAGGCCGCTCGCTCGGTGCGGTGGCCCGGCGCCGGGGCCGATCCGGTCTGTGATCGGTTCGAGCCGGTGAGCCGCTCACCGCGACAACTGTCGACCGTGAACGCGCAGCAGTGGAATACCGAAGTTCCCACGCGCGGCCGAGCCGACTGCCGGTGCACCGGGCCGCACCGCTACCCTGCCCATATCCCCCCTGCACCAAATCCGAGTGCAATCCATACACGAAACTAGGATCGACTGCCGTGACGCTGCGCCTGTTCGACACCGAGACACGGACCCTGCGTGATTTCACGCCGCTGGTACCCGGCCACGCCTCGGTGTACCTGTGTGGGGCGACCGTGCAGGGGCTACCGCATATCGGTCATGTGCGCAGCGGCGTGGCCTTCGACATTCTGCGCCGCTGGCTGACGGCCAACGGCTCCGATGTCGCGTTCATCCGCAATGTCACAGACATCGAGGACAAGATCCTCACCAAGGCGGCCGCGGCCGGCCGGCCCTGGTGGGAGTGGGCGGCGACGCACGAACGCGCCTTCGATCAGGCCTATCGGCAACTCGGTGTGCTGCCGCCGTCCGCCGAACCGCGCGCGACCGGCCATATCACCCAGATGGTCGAACTGATGCAGCGCCTGATCGACCGTGGGCACGCCTACGCCTCCGCGGGCAATGTGTATTTCGATGTCCGCAGCTACCCGGAGTACGGGCATCTGTCCGGGCACCGGCTCGACGATGTGCACCAGGGCGAGAGCGCCGGCCTCGGCAAACGCGACCCCCGTGATTTCACGCTGTGGAAAGCCGCCAAACCGGGAGAGCCGGCCTGGCCGTCGCCCTGGGGTCCCGGGCGGCCCGGCTGGCATCTGGAATGCTCGGCCATGGCCGAGTTCTATCTCGGGCCCGAATTCGATATCCATTGCGGCGGAATGGACCTGGTGTTCCCGCACCACGAGAACGAAATCGCGCAGTCCAAGGCGGCCGGGGACGGTTTCGCGCGGTACTGGCTGCACAACGGCTGGGTCACGATGGGCGGCGAGAAGATGTCGAAATCGCTCGGCAATGTGCTGTCCATTCCGAATGTGCTGAAATCGGTGCGCGCGGTGGAATTGCGTTTCTACCTGGGCAGTGCCCACTACCGGTCGATGCTGGAATATTCGGACAAGGCGCTCAACGACGCCGCCCAGTCCTATCAGCGGATCGAAGCGTTCGTGCAGCGGGTGGCCGAACGCGGCGGGGATATTCCGATGGGTAAATGGACCGACGGATTCGCCGCGGCGCTCGACGACGACCTCGGCGTGCCGAAGGCGCTCGCCGAGATCCATCACGGCGTGCACGAGGGCAACCGCGCCCTCGACGCCGGGGTGCTCGACACCGCCCGCGAACACGCCGGGCAGATCCGTGCCATGCTCGATGTCCTGGGTGTGGACCCCCTCGACCCGCACTGGCACGCCGCCGCCGACCATTCGGCCGCCGACGCCGCCCTGGACGTACTGGTGGGCGCCGAGCTCGAACGGCGGCAGCAGGCCCGGGCCGCCAAGGACTGGGCGACGGCCGACGCCGTCCGCGATCGGCTGCAAGCGGCCGGAATCGAAGTAACCGATACACCCAACGGTGCCGAATGGTCCCTGGGCGCACCTACCCCTGGAAAGGCGGGCTGATGGCCGGCAATTCACAACGTCGCGGTGCGATCCGTAAAGGCGGCACCAAGAAGGGGGCTGTGGTCGGGTCCGGCGGCCAGCGGCGGCGCGGGCTGGAGGGCCGCGGGCCGACGCCCCCGGCCGAACAGCGCACCAAACATCCGGCGGCGCGTCGCTCGGCGGCGAAAGCCAAAGCCGCGCAGAACAATCCGCCCGGCCGCGGGCGTCCCGCCGGGCGGCGCGGCGACGACGGACCCGAACTGGTGCTGGGCCGCAATCCCGTGGTGGAGTGTCTGCGCGCCGGGGTCCCGGCCAGCGCACTCTATGTGGCGGTGGGTACCGAGAACGACGAGCGGCTCACCGAGAGCGTCCGGCTCGCGGCGGATACCGGCATCTCCATTCTCGAGGTGCCGCGCACTGATCTGGACCGGATGAGTTCCAACGGCCTGCACCAGGGCCTGGCGCTACAGGTGCCGCCCTACCGGTACGCCCACCCCGACGATCTGCTGGCCCGGGCGAAGGGATCCGCCGAGCCCGCGCTGCTGGTGGCGCTGGACAATATCTCCGATCCGCGCAACCTCGGCGCCGTCGTCCGGTCGGTCGCGGCCTTCGGCGGTCACGGCGTGGTGATCCCGCAGCGCCGCAGTGCCAGCGTCACCGCGGTGGCGTGGCGTACCAGCGCCGGCGCCGCCGCCCGGATGCCGGTCGCCCGTGCCACCAATCTCACTCGTACGCTGAAGGATTGGGCCGCCACCGGTGTCCAGATCGTGGGTCTGGACGCCGGCGGGGATCTGTCCCTGGACGATTTCGACGGCACCGCACCGACGGTGATCGTCGTCGGATCGGAGGGCAAGGGGCTGTCACGGTTGGTCCGGGAGACCTGCGATTCGGTCCTGAGCATCCCGATGGCGGGCCCGGTGGAATCACTGAACGCCTCCGTCGCCGCAGGCGTGGTGCTGGCCGAAACAGCCCGGCAGCGCCGGGCCTGAACGCCCGGACCCGGGGCCGGTCCGGCCCGGTCGCTGGGCCGTGCCCGCCGCCGCGGCACGGCGATCGGGCGTGTCGGAGCGGCGGTCAGCGAGCGGTTCGGGAGTGAATCCGCCGCGCCCGGACCGCAAATCCGGCACAGCACCGTAGAATTCGTCATGTGGTGATACCCAACGCGCCCATCGGTAAGCCGGTAGAGCACCCGCATGCGACGGCGGTGCTGTTCCTCGGTGCGCTCAGCGTGCTGTGTTGCGGGCTGACCGGGCCGGTGGCCTGGGCACTGGGTAAACGCGCACTCGATCAGATCGAGGAGTCCGGTGGCGCGTACGGAGGCCACACGCAGGTCGTCGTCGGCTTCATCCTGGGCGTGATCGGCACCATCCTCATGGTCGTGATGGCGGTGCTGTTCCTGGTGGTCCTGCTCGGCGGCGGCTGAGCGGGGTCAGTCCAGGCTCTGCTGCCCGGACCATTTCGTACGCGCCCAGCTCGGCCATTCGTCATTGATCGATCCGGACCACGAAGGCTGCCGGCGCTCCCGGAAAGCCGACATCGCCTCGCCGGCATCCCGGCCCTCGGCGATGTGCTCGTTCAGATCGGCCTCGAGCCGTGCGACCACGTCGGGTTCCAGCTCGACCCCCTCCCACAGCAGCCGTTTGGACAGCGCGGCGCTCAAGGGCGCCGAACCGCCCGCGATATCGTGGGCCACCGCCATCGCGGTCGGTATCACCTCCGCCGCGGGCAGACAGGCATTGGCCAGGCCCATGGCCCGGGCTTCCGCCCCGTCGAAGGTACGGCCGGTGAGCAGGATATCGGCGGCATTGGCCAGCCCCGCCAGCCGCGGCAGCGTCCAGTGCACATAGCCGTCGGCGAGGACGCCGCGCCGGACCTGGCTCAGCGCGTAGACCGCGTCGTCGGCCATGTAGCGCAGATCGCACTGCAGCGCCAACGCCAGCCCGGCCCCCACCGCATGCCCGTTCACCGCCGCGATCACCGGTTTACGCACTCGGAACGGCGGTGGATCGATACTCGCGCTCACCTCGCCCACCCGGTCGGAGAGATCGGCGCCCGCACAGAAAGCGGGCGGGGTACCGGTGATCACCACCACCCGGATCGCGTCCTCGGCATCACACCGCTTCAGCGCGGCACCCAGCGCCTCGGTCATGGCATGGTTGAAGGCGTTCTGTTTCGCCGGCCGATTCAACGTGAGGACGGCGATGCCCGCTGAGACATCGACGAGCAATTCCGAACTCATGGCTCGGATGGTAGCCGTGTTTGTGGCGCGCCGGCGCGCGCGGGGGGTTGGGGGTGCGGAGTGGTAGGGCGGAAGGTGGGAGGTGCGGGCTCGCTCTTGGAGGCGCTGAGTTCGGAGCGCCGGCCGTGGGATCGAGGTGTGGGCTGGTTTGTGGAGGTGGGGGTGTGGGCTGGTTTGTGAAGGCGGGGGGCGTGGGCTTGCTCGCGAAGGTGCTGTGTTTTTTGGCGCGCCTTCGGCGCGCGGGGTCGAGGCCCCCTTGTGTCTCGCCGTTTCGGCCTCGAGACTTGCGCTTCGCGCGGCGCTTTCGAGGC
>NZ_JBEXLL010000054.1:0-48087 GCF_040609955.1 Nocardia sp. NPDC004568 | reverse complement strand
CCCCTGATCCTTGCGTCAGCGTGCCCGAACACACTGTTGTTCGCGTGCGGATCCAGCCGCCTTCCGGCGCCGGGTCCCGGCCGGTGGCCGGTAGGCGGATCAGCCGTTGCGGGTGAGGCTCGGCGGCACCGGTTCGGCGTCCGCGGCCGGGGCGACGGCCGGATCGGTCATGATGTCGCGCCACCAGGAGTCCAACCGGCTGGGCTCCGGCCAGATCACGGGTGCGTGCTCGGCGGTCGATTCCACGTCGTTCTCCTCGGGGCCGGTGTTGTCGGGCATCCTTGCCTCCTGTACGCGTGGTGCGCCGGCGGGTCGCTGCGCGTATTCGTACGCTGCTCCAATTGCGCCGCCCCCGTCACCGCTGTCGCCGGAATTCCCGCGACCGAGCAACGTAGTGACAGCAGATCGCCGGACCCGCCCGGTACCAATGTGCCGCAATTCTAGCGTTTTTCGTTCCGACTGCCCACGGATTGGAATCCGGGGGCTGCCGGGGACTTATTCGTGGTGGAACCCACTGTTCGCGCGGTATTCTGGATGTGTCTGTGCGAGAACATCTTCCGATGCTACGCGACGCCGCGGCGCACCCGGGTCGACAAAACGACCGGTTTGTAATATATGGCGAATGTATTGCGCAATGTACGGGCGCAATCCCGAATTAATGCCGGTGTAAATGTACTTTCATTTGATCGTGCAGAACGGGTCGGCATATGAAATCTCGGTGAAGAAATCCCCGGTCGGACGGCCGGTGGAGCGGAACGGCGCGGGAGTGAGCGCTCCCGGCGGCGGTGCTGAGTACACTGCCAGGCATGTCGGTGGCGTCGTCGCGATCGCGGATTCCGGGGGAGATCAACGGATACGAGGCGCGCTGGGAGCAGCACAATACCGAGCGCCAGTTGCGCATCCTGCGGGCCGCGGTCGAACTGCTGGAGGAAAAACCCCTGGGCGCCGATGTGCCCGTGCGGCAGATCGCCGAGCGGGCGGGGGTGGCCAAATCCGTGGTGTATCGGCAGTTCAGCGGCCGCGAGGATCTGGACCGGCGCATCCGCTCGTACCTGATCGACGAGCTGGGGGCCGTGCTGGACGCGCAGCTGGACGTGTCGTCCGGCTCGGTGCGCGAGATCATCACCCGAACGGTCCGCGCGGTCGCGGACTGGATGGGCGACCACCCCAATCTCGCCGCGTTCGCGCGGACCGGCCCGCCGGTCGGCGGGCCCGACAGTGTGGACGCGATCTCCAGTCTGAAGATCCGGATCACCGAGCGGTCACGCGAGCTGATCGAGGCGATCGCCCGCATCGTCGAGGTCGACTCGGCCGCGCTGGAGCCGGTGCCCTTCGCCGTGGTGACCATGGTCGAAGGGGTACTGGCCGCATGGGTCGCCGACCCGGAGCCGAGCCGGACGCGGGCGGAGATGGTCGCGGATCTCTCCGGCTACGCCTGGTACATCCTCGACGGAGCGGCCCGGAGGGTCGGTGTGACGGTGGACCCGGACCGTGAGCTGGCGCAGGTGGTCGCCGGACTGCATAGTTCGGCCCACTGAGGGTGCGGGTAGCCGACCGGGCCGAACGTCATCGGTCGGCCCGGCCGTCCGGGGTCAGGCCACGGAGGCCCGGACCCGGCGTTCCGGTTCGCTGCGGTAGCGCGAGCGGTCGCCGTCGATTCCGAGTGCCCGCCACAGCCGCGAGGTGACCGGGTTCATCAGGCCGAGCTCGTCGGCGAGGGCGCGCATATCGCCGAAGTAGCCGGACAGGATCCGCCGCGAGTGCGGGCTCCGCCAGAACGCTTCCTCGATGACCTCGCGTGGCACGTCGAAACGGCGGGCGAACTCCGGCGGCGGCGCCATGATCTCCCCGGCCAGCCAGCGCAGCGCCAGTGGGAAGGACAGCCCGCACAGCGCGGTCGAGACCGGTCCGAGTTTCGCGATATGTGCGCGCAGGAATTCGCCCGCGAAGGAGATGTGCCGCGCTTCCTCGGCGATATGGATCTCCATCGTCCGCACCACCAGCGGCGGCAGATTCGCGCCGTTGCGGATCATCGCCTTCTGGTAGTGGTCGATCGGCTCCTCACCGCCGAGGATGCCCAGGAACAGCACCACATGCGCATAGCCCCCGGCGACACCGATGAACGGGGAGAGCGCCCGGAAGATCGGGCGCATGCCGGGGACATCGTCGCCGATCCGGTTCACCAGCTCCTGGAACATCTGGATGTGGTTGCACTCTTCGGTCATCTCGTGCAGGCAGTAGCGGAACTCCGGTGACCCGTTGGGCAGTTTCGCGATGTACTGCATCATCCCGCGGATGAGGACGGTCTCGAAGGCGGCTCCGACCTTGATGGCATTGGCGATCCGCCACCGGCCGATCTCGATCTGCTTCGCCTGCGGCAGTTCGCGATACCAGCGGGTGGCGCCGAGCGGATCGTATTCGGGGGAGAGGATCCAGCGGGGGTCGTCGCGATCGAGGGCGAGTTCGGGCGAATCCCAGTCGATATCCAGGTACGGGTCGAACCGGCGGTGCACCGAGCCCTCCGACAGTGTTTCCAGCGTCTCGCGATACCGGGCGTCCAGCTCGGGAACCCGCGGCAGAGTCGACGGCGTCATCGGTGCCTCCTCGTGCGTATGGCGTACATCTCTCTACGGACGAATTTACCGGGACTCCGCGTCTCAGTAAATAGAGTGTGCGGAGCCGGTGCGCGATCGTGCCCTGCGAAGAGATCTGTCCCGGGCCGCGAGACGGAGGCCGCCTACCGGATTCCGCGACTACGCCCGGGTCGGGGCGGTGCGGCCGCTATCGGGCGGTGACGGTATGCGTGTGCACCCGCAGCGTTTCGATCCGGTCCCGGGTGGGGTGGAAGTCCAGGATCAGCAGTGCCGGACCCGACGGCAGATCAGCGCTGATCGTGACCGAACGACCCGCCGCCAACGTCTTGCCCTGCCGCAGGCCGCGCGCCCGTACGGCCAGCTCCGCGCTGCTGATCGACTCGCCCGACCACAACCGCACGGTGTCACGGTCGCCGGTCAGCGCCGTGACCGCCGCGGTATCGCCGGCGGCCGCCGCCGCACACAACCGTCGCGCGATCCGTTTCCCGGCGGCACCGATTCCGGTGCACGCCCGGGCCATGCCCGTGAGGCCGCGCAGGCCCTGGTTTCGCACCAGCAGGCCGCCGAGCCGGGCACCGGCCCGCCATCCTTTCGGGCCGGTGCCCATGAGCTGCCCCACCATGGGCACGAGTTCCCAGTAGGCGGCCAGGTGTCCGATCCGAAGTGCGCCGTCCTGCTCGACCACTTCGTAGCGCAGATGCATCGGTACCCGGACGCGCGCGCCGGTCGACATCGTGATGGTGATGGTGAGATCGCGCAATACGGTCGCCGGACCGGCGAAATCGTGGGCCACATCGAACACGATGTGGTTGGGGGCGATGAAGGTGTCGTAGAACCGGCCGATCGCGTCGTATCCGGTGTGCGGGTCCGAGCCGACCGGATCGTTGACCACCGCACCGGTCGCGAACAGGCCCACCCACGCAGCCCGGTCGTGGGCCGCGACGGCGCGGGGGGAAGCGAGCACCGCCTCGCGCAGATCCGCGGCGGTCGGGTCCAGCGGCACGGTGACTCCCTTCGGATGGCCGGAATTCGCTCCCACAATAGAACACGTTCTATGGGTGGCGGAGTGACGTAGCCGTCCCTGCTTGTGAAAATGTCGGTGCGGTGCGGCATCATCTGTGCACGCAGCTATTCGACGAACAAGTGAGATTGTCCGGAGTGCCCCATGCCGTCGCGAACACCATCGAGCGCGAAACCGAAACCCCTGTCCGACAACGACCTCGAGGAGATCGCCGCGGAGATCGACGCGGGGCGCCCGCCGATGGTCTGGTTCACCGCCGCGGCGGTGGGGGTCACCGAGGGACGGTCGGGCAAGGTGGTCTCGCTCGGCGACCCCGCCGACGGCGACTTCCTGCAGATCCGGCCCACCGGGTCCAAGGATGTGCTGTCCTTCGGTCCCACCGAGGTCACGCTGGTGAAACCCCAGCGTGACAAGCCGGCCGCCGCGCCGCCGGCACCACAACCCGCCCCCGAGAAGAAGGAACCGCCCGTGACTCCCGCCGCGTCCCCGACCACCTCCGCCCCCTCGGCCGCGGATCGGAAACCGGCGCCCGCCCCCGCGAAGAGCGCTGCCGCCGAGTCGAAGCCGGCCGCGGCGCCGCGAACCCCGTCCCCGGCCAAGGCGGCCAAGGCACCGGCCGCGCGTAAGGCCAAGGCGCCGGAGGTCACCGTCACCATCAACGGCACCGCCGACGGTGAGTGGACCGTCGATGTCATCGCGGGCAAGAAGCGGACCGCGCGCGCGGTCCCGGTGACCGGTACCGCCGTGGCCCAGGCGGCGAAACTGTTCCCGCCCGAGGTGTCCGAGGTGGTGGACGGTCTGCTGGATTCGGTGCGGGGCGCCCAGGAGGCCAAGGTCCAGCAGCTGCAGGCCGAACTCGAGCAGGCACGCAAACTCCTCGAAGAGCTGACGGACTGAGCCGCGTCCGCGAGTGTGTTCCCCCGAGCCGTCTCGGCGGTCGGGGGTCGCGCCCATCGTGGAACAACGGTGTGACCGGGCTGCGGCCGAGACGTCGGCACTTGTCGCGCGTCAGGGCCGTTGCGAACCCACCGGGGCGCGTGGCCGCGTAGGAATTCTGGGTTCTTTCCGAGTGTTCGGACGTGCTCAGACAGCTGTTTCCCGCGGCCGCCAGCCATGGCGGCTCGGTTCGGCCGGGGTGTACCGGATCGAGTCGTGGAACATGTAGCCGAAGCCGCGTCGTTTCGCCTGGTACATGGCGGCGTCCGCATCGCGGATGAGGTCGTAGATACTGGCGTCGATATCGCGGGGGCCGCCGCAGGCCAGCCCGATACTGGCCGTCAGTGGTACTTCGCCGGTACTGAGCTGGAACGGCTTCATGAACACCCCGAGTAGGCGTTCGGCCATTTTGGTCGCTTCCATCCGCTCCAGCGGAGCCAGGACGACGAATTCGTCCCCGCCGTAGCGTGCCACCACGTCGTCGCGGCGTACGGTGGAGCGGATCCGGGTGGCGGCCTCGGCGATCAGCTCGTCGCCGACGGTGTGCCCGTAGCTGTCGTTGATCGCCTTGAACTCGTCGAGATCGATGAACAGCAGACAGAGCGCGCGTTCGGCCCAATCCCGGTGCTCCCGGTGCAGGACCCGCAGCAGTGCGGAGCGGTTGAGCAACCCGGTGAGGGGATCGTGATCGGCCTGGTACTGGGCGCGTCGTTCGCTGCGGGTGCTGTGGCCGATCGCGCGTTCGCTGCGGATCAGCAATCCGATGAGCAGCAGAGCGAGCACCGAGGACACGATGACCTGGTCGAGCGGGCTCAGCGGGGCCCGGGCCACCGGCACCAGCGAGGAAAGCACCAGGGCGACGGCGATGACGCTGGCCCGCTGGCGGGAATGGTTGATCCGGATCGCCCGCGGCGCACCCAGTGTCGCCATGGTGGGGTGCAGGGCCGCCGCCCCGGCCGCCATGTACGCGCCGATCAACGGAAGCACCAGCACATCCGGCGCCGTGTTCAGGGTGCCGGCCGCGACCAGACGGAACCCGAGATCGGCCGCCAGCACACCCGCCAGGGCGGTGTGCAACAGGCGCAGCGATGTTTCCGAGCGGCTCGAGGTGGCCAGCGAATGCGCCAGCAAGGTGAGCAGCAGCGCATCGCAGACCGGCAGAGCCACCGCCGTGACCGTATTCACGCCCGGAGTCTCGGAGTGCAGGACGGGAGCGATCAGAAAGATCCAGGACGCCAGCAGCGCGCCCAGCCCGATCAGTCCCGAGTCCAGGACGATGTCGGGGTGCGCCCGGGCCTGGCGCGGCCGCAGCCACATCAGGGCCGCCAGGCCGGAACCGATATAACCGGCGAGCGTGCAGATCTCGTCGAGAGGGGTGGACGCGTAGCCGGTGAGCTCCCGCAGCACGGTTCCGGTCGCGAAGGGGAGTGCCGACCCGGCCAGCAGATACCACGGCAGCGGATGTGACGGACGGTGCCGGCGCAGGCCGAAGCCGATCATGACAACGGTGCCGACGGCCGCGAACAGAGTGACAGCCACCGCCAGCGGACGGGACCCGAGTATCAGATGCACCACGAGTGGCGCGCCCACCATCACGGAAAACGCTGCGCCGTAACGCATCCGGTGGAGACCGTGCCGCCCTGCTCCCTGTGGTTCGCTGATGATCATCAGCCCCCCTTTGATCGCTCCGATCCCGGTGAAATCGAGCCGCGTCGCAGGCCTGGGTCCTTATCTGTCTGTCGTGCGCTACCTGTCCATCGAGCGGCGGCTGACGTAAACCGAGTGTTCCTGTACGAGGGGATGTCCGAGCCGTCCGCGGTGCGTCCGGCCCACCAAACCTGGACTATGGATCCGATGATGACACGCAGTGTCGAATTTGTCGCTCTCTTGACACAACAACGTCGTAACAGGTGGCGCGATGGTGGCGGCGCGGCGGATCTCGGTCACCGGCGGGCGGCTCGTACGGTGGTTCGGTGACAGAACGTGAGGAGAGCACCGGCGGGCGTGGTCGATGGTCGGCGCCGGGCCGAGTCAACCTGATCGGTGAGCACACCGACTACAACGACGGCCTCGTGCTGCCGATAGCGATACCCCTGGTGGTCACCTGCGAAGGTGTTCGGCACGGTGACGATCTGGTCCGGGTGGGCTCGCGTCAGCGGCCGGGAGAACCGGTACGGCTGCCGGCCGCGGCGCTGACCACCGAACGGGACCTGCTGCCGGGCTGGGCGCGGTACCCGCTGGGCGTCGTCGCGGAATTCGGGCGCCGGGGGTACGGGATCGAGGGTCTGGAGCTGGATTTCGACGGCGCGGTGCCCGCCGGGGCCGGGCTGTCCTCGTCCGCGGCGCTGTGCTGCGCCGCCGCGGTGGCGGTCCGCGATCTGTGCGCGCCCGAAGTCGGCGACCGGGAACTGATCGATATCGCCCGGGCCGCCGAAAACGATTACGTGGGGGCGCCGACCGGGATCCTGGACCAGGCGGCGTCCATCCTGTGCACCGCGGGACACGCCCTGTACCTGGATGTTCGTGCCTTCGGTGCGTCCGGATCAGGCGGTTTCGAACAGATACCGTTCGATCTCGCGGCCACCGGCCTGCGGCTGCTGGTGATCGATACGGGGCAGACCCATGAGCACGCGGCGGGCGGGTACGGCGCCCGCCGCGCCGAATGCGCCGCCGCCGCGGCCGCTCTCGGGGTCGATTCGCTGCGCGATATCGACGATGCCGGGCAGCTGGCGGGGCTCACCGATCCGGTGCTGTACCGGCGGGCGCGACATGTACTCGGCGAGAACGATCGGGTGCGCGGGGTCGCGGACCTGCTGCGCTCGGGCGCCGATCCGCGCGAGATCGGCCCCCTTCTCGATGCGGGACACGATTCGTTGCGTGACGATTTCGAAGTATCCACCGAGGTGCTGGACGCGGCGGTGGACGCGGCCCGCACGGCCGGCGCCCACGGGTCGCGGATGGTCGGTGGTGGGTTCGGCGGCAGCATCATCGCCCTGGTCGATACCGGCGCCGCCGGCCGAGTCGAGGGAGCGGTCCGAGAACGACTCGCGGACAAGGGTTTTCCCGACGCACGGGCCATCGAGGCCGTGGCCGGTCCAGGAGCCGGCCCGGTCGGGTGAGGAGATCCGGTGCCGTGGCCGCCACGGCGCCGGACCTCCCTCCCCTCAGGTCGCCGGGCGAACGCGGCGCACCGCGCCGACGGCGAGGTCGACCAGGAGGAAGCCCAGCAGACTCAGGCCGAATACCGGAGCGAACCAGCCGATCAGCGCTGCCGCGCCCAACACCGGCACCGCCAGGAGGGCCGACCGCCGCAGGGCGCCGCGGCGCGGCGGCCTACCCACTGCGAAGCGGTGTGCGGTTCCGGTCGGCCGCCGCTGCCACCACATGAGGTATCCGCGCACGATCACCGTGACCAGCCCGATCGCCGCCGCCAGCAGCAGCAACTGGTTGAGCGGGCCGAACATCAGGCCCATATGCAGCTGGATGCCCCAGTTCGCCATCTTGGCCATGAACGGCCACTCGGAGTAGGGGAGCCACTCGGTCACGGTGCCGGTGAACCCGTCGACGGCCGCGGCGTCGGCGGTCAAGGTGCCCGGTAACCGCCGTTCTTTCACTGTGAACGCGGTCGCGTCGGTCGCGGGGATCGTGATCTCCGCCGGGCGGGTGACTCCGGCAGCACGTGCCGCGGCGAGGACCCTGTCCAGTTGCCGGATCCGCTCCACCGGAACGGCGTGGCCGGCCGGATGACCGCTGTGATGGTCGCCGTGCCCGGTGTCGGCGGGCGCCGCGTTCCCGGGCAAAGCGGTCGCGACGGCGGGGGTGGTCCAGCGGAGATTCTCGCGGAGTGTCTCGATATTGGCGCCCGCGTAGGTCGACCAGGTCAGACCGGTGGCCGAGAGCAGCAGCGCCAGCGGGAGAATCCACACCCCGACCACCGCATGCCAATTCAGCCGGCGTTCCCGCATGTTCGCGAGATTCGGGACGAACAGCCACCGCGCGGTATCGCGCCGGCGTCGGTTGCGTACGCGGCGGAACCACAGGACGAGACCGGCGAGAGCGATCAGCCACAGCCAGGAGGCCGCCAGTTCGGAATACAACCGGCCGGGTTCGCCGAGATGCAGGTGGCGGTGTACCTGCGACACCCACGCCCGGAACGGCAGCGCGCCGGAACTGCCGTACACCACCGATTCGCCCACCGGACGCGCGGTCACCGGATCGACGAAGACGGCGCGGCGCTCGGATTCGCCGAGGGCGGGATCGCTGAACAGGACCCGGGTGGTCTCGCCCGGTGCCGGCGCGGGCGCGACTGCCACCAGGGTGAGGTCCGGACGGACCGCGGTTCCGGCGGCCACCTGTTCGGCCAGCGGCCGTTCGGGTCCGCGGGAATCCACGGAGAGCAGATCCCGGTTCACGAAGGATTCGATACCGGGCGCGACGGCGTAGAGACCGCCGGTGACCGCCGCTATCAGGAGAAACGGCCCCACGAAGAGGCCGGCGTAGAAATGCAGCCGCAGCGCGAGCGCGCGGAACGCGCCCCTGCCCGGACTGGGTGAACCGGTCGCCGGGGCGGCGCTGTCGGGCGCCGCGGGGACCTCGGTGGTACTCATCGGTATTACCTGCGTCCTGTGCTGGCCCGGCACCCGCCGGAGACGGGCGGGTGCACGGGGACGCGGCGCGCACTGTGGGGGCGGGCCGCCGCGTTGAGGGAAACCGGCAGGGCGCGGGCGCGAGGCGCGTGCGGGAGTCACCGCAGCACGAGACAGCGCCCGGCCGGGACAGCCGGGTGGGAGGTCAGAGCAGGACGGTTCGGGGCGGTGCTCGGGTGCGGCCGGTATCGGCCGCGAGAATCCAGGCGACGACGCGGTCACGATGGAGGAGCCGCAGCGGGGGCGGGTCCGGGAGGACCGGCGGCCGGGGTGCGACCGGTACCAGGCGCGCCAGAGCGGTCGCGGCGGCCCGGTAGGCGAATTCCGCGCCCCGTACGACCACCGCCGCGGCGCAGGCGACGACGAAGTGGGCCGCGAGCATGGTGGGGGTGAGCTGGAGGTCGCCGTGGTGCAGATGGCCGGAACCCCAGCCGAGGCTGAGATGGCCGAGCAGCTGCCCGGCGGTCAAGGCCACGGCGAGTCCGGCGGTTCCGGTGCGCAGCGGGCGTACGCCGGCGACCAGGGCCCCGACCGCCGCCGACGCCAGCGCCAGCAGTACTACCGCCGTCCCGCCGGGCCGGCTCGTCTCGGCCGCCCACCCGTGCGCGGCCACCGAGACGGCCCCGGAGATCAGGCCGGCCGCCGCACCGCGAAAGCGAGCGGCGCCGAGATGGCCCACCACATGGGTGGAACCGAACCTGATACGCACCAGAGGATGATATCCGACCACCCCGCCTGCCCGGGGCGGACCGGGCCCGGGGCTCAGTCGCCGGGTTCGAGTTCCGTCAGTGGCTTGCGCAGCAGTTTCCCGGTGGCGTTGCGTGGCAGTTCGTCGAGGAACAGCACTTCGCGCGGAACTTTGTAGCGGGCCAGATTCGCCTTCACGTAGTCCTTGATCTCCTGGGCATCCCGGGACGAATCCGGCCCCGGGACCACGACGGCGCGCAGTCGTTTGCCGAACTCGCGATCGTCCACGCCCACCACCGCGGCCTCGAGCACATCGGGCCGCTCGGCGATGAGGTGTTCGACCTCCTGCGGGAACACGTTCTCGCCACCCGAGACGATCATGTCGTCGTCGCGGCCGTCGATGAACAGCAGGCCGTCGGAATCGAAATGCCCGACATCGCCGCTGGACATCATGCCGTCGACGGTCTCCTTGGTACGCCCGTCGGTGTAGGCCTTGAAGGCGTGCGGGTTGTCGATGAAGATCGTCCCGGTGACATTCGGCGCGGTGATCCGCTGACGGTTCTCGTCGTAGAGGGCGATCCGCACCCCGACCGGTGCCCGGCCCGCGGTGGTCGGCGACTTCTTCAGTTCCTGCGGTGTCGCCACGGTGATCACCGCGCATTCGGTGGAGCCGTACAGGTTGTACAGCACATCGCCGAAGTGTTCGCCCGTGCGCACCACCACATCGGGCTGGATGGCCGAACCCGCCGCGAAGATCACCCGGAGCGAGGAGACGTCGTAGCGGTCGAGCACCTCTTTCGGCTGGTCCAGGATTCGTTGCAGCATGGTGGGCACCACGACCAGCGAATCCGCCCGGTAACGGGCGATATTGGCCAGAGTGAGTTCGGGGTCGAAGCGGCGCTGCTGGAACACCACCCGGTTGCCCAGCGCCAGGCCGAGAGAGAACTGGGACAGTCCGGTGCCGTGGAAGATGGGCGCGGCCATCACCATGGTGCCGTCGGTCGGCAGCGGTACGCGGTCGATGAACTGGGCGGTGATGAACGGGCTGACCTTGTCGCGTGGAGCGCCCTTGGGTGTGCCGGTGGTACCGCTGGTGAGGATGACCGTCCCACCCGGTTTGCCGGGGGCCGCCAGCGGTGCGGTGGACTGCCCGGCCGAGACGGATTCGACCGTCGGGATCGCGGGGTCGGCATCGTCGGATTCGTCGACCCAGGTGAGGATTCGCGGGATCTCGGCGGGGATGGCGCTCATCAGGTCGAAGAACTCGCTGTCGTGCAGCACCGCTTTGATCTTCTCGCGTTCGGCCACGTCGGCGAACTGCGGTGTGGCGAAGCCGGTGTTCATCAGGACCGCGCGCAGGCCGAGTTTTCCTGCGGTCAGCATGCTCAGCACCATGCCGCGGTGGTCGCGGGCCAGGACCGCGACCACGTCACCGGGCCGGAGCCCGTGTTCGGTGAGGCCGCGGCCGAAGGCGTTCGAGCGGTCGTCGAGTTCGCGGAAGGTGAGTTCGCCCTTCTCGTCGACGATGGCCGGGGAGTCGGGGCGGGTCTGCACGGCGTGCATGACCACACCGGCGAACGGGCCGTATCTGGTCGCGTTGCTCATCGACCGGACGGCGTGGTCGAGCCGCAGCGGATCGAAGAGGCCGCGTTTGCGCATCACGTTCACGGCCAGGGCGATATCACCGGCTCTACGAACCGGGCCGGGCAGCGACAATGTCATCGGCGACAACCTTCCGCGGTGTACCGCCGGGAACCGGCGGTTACCTCCTCGAACTCCTGTGCACCGTCAACCCTAGCAACCGCCGCGGGGACTTCCATCCGATTGTCTCGGACAGTAGGGAAACCGGGACATTACTGTGAGAATTCCCGGTTTCCCGTCGAGAAAGGTTGTCAGACCTCGTATTCCACCAGCACCCGGCGCAGCAGTTTGCCGGTGGGGTTGCGGGGCAGATCGTCGAGGAATACGACCTCGCGCGGCACCTTGTATCGGGCCAGGTTCTCCTTGACGTAGGTCTTGATCTCGGCCTCGTCCGGGGTGTGGCCGGGTTCGGGGACGACGAACGCGCGCAGCCGCTTTCCGAACTCCACATCGTCCACGCCGACCACTGCGGCGTCGAAGATGTCGTCGCGTTCGAGCAGCAGGTTCTCGACCTCCTGCGGGAACACGTTCTCCCCGCCGGAGACGATCATGTCGTCGTCGCGGCCGTCCACCATGAGCAGGCCGTCCTCGGTGAAATGGCCGACGTCGCCGCTGGACATGTAGCCGTCGATGATCTGCTTGTGCCGGCCGTCGGTGTAGCCCTCGAAGGGCGCGCCGCTGCGGACGAAGATCCGGGCGGTGACGTTGTCGGCGGTCACGGCCTTGTCGTTGTCGTCGTAGAGGCGGACATCGCAGGTGAGTGGCGGGCGGCCGACCGTACCGGGGGCCTTGGCCAGGTCGGCGGGCTGGGCCACGGTGGCGATGGCGACCTCGGTGGAGCCGTAGAGGTTGTACAGCACGTGCCCGAATGCCTCGGTCGCCTTGACGCACAATTCGGGGGACAGCGCCGAACCCGCGAGGATGATCCCCTTCAGCGAGGACGTGTCGTACTTCGCCCGGACCTCGGCGGGCAGTTCCACCATCCGGTGCAGCATGGTCGGCACCGCGACCAGCAGTTCGGCCTTGTGATCGGAGATCATCTTCAGGGTGGCCTCGGCATCGAACCGGCGCCGCATGACGATCTTGTTGGTGAGGCCGATGCTCACCAGGTACGTACCCAGACCCGTGCTGTGGAAGATCGGCGAGACGATGACGACGGTGCCGCGCTTGGGGAACGGCATCCGGTCCAGGAACTGGGCGGTCGCCACCGGGCTGGCCTTCTCGCGCGGCGCGCCCTTCGGGAGACCGGTGGTGCCGCTGGTGAGGATGATGAAACCGCCGGGCTTGGCCGGGACGGGCAATGCCCCGGTGCCGTTCTCGGCGATCAGATCGTCCAGCGTCCGGGCGCCCGCGGGGATTTCGGTGCCCTCATCCACCCAGGTGAGGAAGCGCGGCATATCCGCGGGCAGGGCGTCGAGCAGGCCGAGGAATTCGCTGTCGTGCAGGACCGCCTTGACCTTCTCCCGTTCGCACACCTCGGCGAACTGCGGTTTGGCGAACCCGGTATTCATCAGCGCGATCTTCACGCCGAGCTTGCCCGCGGCGGCCATGGATAGGATCAGTCCGCGATGGTCCCGGGCGAGGATGCCGATCACGGTGCCCTCGGTGATTCCCGCGTCGCGCAGCCCGTGCGCGATCTTGGTGGATTGCTCGTCCAGTTCGCGGTAGGTCAGTTCGCCGCGTTCGTCGGCCAGACCGGGCGCGTCCGGCGCGATGCGCGCGGAGTGCATGATCAGGGTGGCCTGTGGGATGTAGGTCTTGGAATCCTTCAGTGTCCGCAGCGTTTCCCCCGGATTCTTCAGATCGATGAATCCGCTGGACTGCAGCAGCCCGTATGCCTTGACGACTTCCAGCGTGTGCGCCAGGTTCACCTTCGAACACCTCCACAGATCCTCGCGTCGGCACTCGACCTAGCGATTCCGAACGGCATATCGGTCGCCACCGTAGCAGTGAAAGTGTAATCGCTCACAACGTACGCACCGGACAAAAAAGACATCCGTGAGCGCCCCCCGAGGTGGCCGGTGCGCACGGGTGTCGGATATTCGACGCACTCGCGCACACCGGCTCGCGGGTCAGTGGTACACCGAGCCCATCGACGGGAAGGTGATGTCGCCGCGCACGTACTGGAAGCCGTCCGGGTGCTCCGGGCTCACCGGCACCGGCCAGCGGTGCCACAGGTTGCCGTACACCGCGGCGACGATCATGCCCGGGCCGGGATCGATCGTCCGGGTGCGGATGGTGGTGTCGGCGATGATGTCGCGGTGCTCGGTCAGCTGCTCGATACCGCTGCGGCCGTTGTTGAGATTGAGCCATACCACGTCCAGCCGGGCGCCCGTCTGGTTCGGGGCGATCGTGCCCGGTCCGCCGAAGAACGCGAACCGGAAGCCGTCGATGTTCAGCGACAGGCCCGAGCCGTACATGCCGGGGCCGCCGCCGCGGCCCACGGTGGATTCGGCCGGGATCTGGAACGGTTGTGCGGGCAGCGCGGCGTCCCGGGAGGCGGCGGCGACCCGCGCGTCGCCGAGCAGCCGGGACACCGCCTGTTCGGCGGCCGGATCTCCCGCCGCGGCGGTGTGCAGGGCCTGGGTGGCCGAAGCCCAATCGACCTGGGCGGGTTCGGCGGTCGCGTGCCCGGTGAACAGAACCGTGGCTGCGGCGGTCCCCACGGCGGAGGTGAGGAGCCGACGGGTCAAGGCCGATATACGCATAACCAGTCTCCTTGCAGAGGCGATGTCCGGGGTGCTGCTCAGTGACTCGGTAGTGGTGTAGCGGGTGGAACCCGTCCGGGCGCGGGTCCGGAACCGGAAGCGGTCCGGCGTCGCCGATCGGACGGTTCGATCGAACAAACCCTGTCACTCGCTTCCGACGGTGTCCAGGACCGCCGCGCGGCCGGTCGGTCGCGGTTTCGTATCCGGCGCGACGGCGGCCCGGGTCAGCCGGCGGTGACCGCGCGCTGGAGCAGCTGCCGCAGCGTTCGCTGTTCCTGCTGGGTGAGGGGTTGTAAAGGGGAATCGGCAGCGAGCAGGTCGAGCAGGCGCGCGCGCAGTTCGCTACCCGCCGTCGTGAGGACGAGTTGTTTGGCGCGCCGGTCCGTGGGGTGGGCGCGGCGTTCGACATAGCCGTTCGCCTCGAGTCGGTCGACGATGAACGTCGCGTTCGAGGGTTCGCAGCTCATGCGCTCGGCCAGTTCGCGCATGGTCATCGGCCCGGTCAGCTCGCGCAGCGCGACCGCCTGCGGCGCACTGAGGCCCAGCGGGGTGGCCCGCAGGCGCACATGGTTCTCGATGCGGTGGTTGAGCGCGTTGACCAGCCCGCACAGTTCGCGCTCCGCGGCTGCGAGGCTTTCGGCGTGCGTCCTGGGTGAATCGCTCATGGTCACGATCCTAGCGAAGTTCATTCAACTTCAATAGTTGCAACTAGAACCATTCTAACTTTAATCTTATGGCGAGTGGCCGACAGCCACGCCGCACCCGAGCCAGGAGTCCCACCATGACCACAGTCCATCCGGCCACCGAACTCATCGATCCGTTTGCCGGAACCACCGGCCCCGATGCCGGGCAACGCCTGCGCCGCCCGGGACTCCTCCGGTCGATCCGATTGGGTGAGCTGACCGTCACCTACGTCCCCGACGGGGCGGTGGGCCTGGCACCGCGCGGCTGGCTGCCCGACACCACCGCCGAGGACTGGGTGGCGCACGCCGATCACCTCGACGAGAAGGGGTACCTGGTAGCCGCTATCGGCGGCCTGCTCGTCGAGCTCGGGGACCGCGCGCTGCTGATCGATAGCGGCGTCGGGCCGGTTACGGTGCCGGACGACCCGGGCAACCCGCTGATCGGCGCTCTCGGTGGCGGCGCGCTGCTGGACAATCTGGCCCGGGCCGGCCGGGCGCCGCACACCATCGAGGCGGTGGCATTCACTCATCTGCACGGCGACCACATCGGCTGGGCAGCACATCCGGCCGACACCGGCGGCCCGGTGTTCACCGCAGCCGACTACCTGGTCGCCGAAACCGAATGGGCGCACCGGCACCCGTCGCCCGAACATGCGGTGACGCCGGGCATGCTCGAGGTGATGAGCTCCAAGGTCCGCACGATCGCCGACGGCGAAGAGATCTTCCCCGGCGTGCGGGCGATGGTGGCGGCGGGTCATACCGCCGGGCATACGAGCTATTCGATAACTTCCGGCGGCCGGCGTCTGCTCGCCTTCGGCGACGCGCTGCACACGCCGCTACAGGTCCGATATCCGCACTGGTCCTCGGGTGTGGACCACGATCGGGTCGCGTCGGCACAGGCGAGAAACCGGCTGGTCGACGAACTCGCCGCCACCGGCGACCTGGCCTTCGGCAATCATTTCGCCGACGTCGTGTTCGGTACGGTCGCCCGCGACGACGCCGGCCGTACCTCCTGGGTGCCGTTGCCCTGACGTCCGGACGCCCCCGGCGTCGCCCGGACGCGGGGGACCGGTGCGGGTCCGCTGGGCGAGCCCGCACCGGTCCGTCCGTCGCCTACTTCAGTTCGGCGCTGGTCTTGCCCAGGACCCGGCGGGCGACAATGAGCTGCTGGATCTGCTGGGTGCCCTCGAAGATGTCCAGGATCTTCGAGTCCCGGCCCCACTTCTCCAGCAGCAGCCGCTGCGAGTAGCCGACCGCGCCGGCCAGTTCCACCGACTTCAGCGTCACATCGGTGCCGGTGCGGCCCGCCTTCGCCTTGGACATCGATGCCTCGAGCGAATTGGGTTTCTTGTTGTCGGCCATCCAGGCCGCTCGCAAGGCCAGCAGATAGGCGGATTCGTAGTCGGCTTCCATCCGCAGGAATTCGGCCGCCGCCGCGTGCTGATTGTTGGGCGGGGTGTCGTAGGAGATCTCGATACCCGCGTCGGTGAGGATGGCGCGCAATTCCTCCAGCGCGGCGCGGGTGACACCGATGGCCATGGCGGCGACCAGCGGGCGGGTGTTGTCGAAGGTCTGCATGACCCCCGCGAATCCCTTCTCCGCGTGTACTTCCGGGCTGCCGAGGATATTGTCCTTCGGGATCCGGCAGTCCTGCAGCAGCAAGACCGCGGTATCGGAGGCCTTGATACCGAGCTTGTGCTCGAGCCGGGCCACCGACAGCCCGGGAGCGTCGCGCGGGACCACGAACGATTTGATGGCGGCGCGGCCGAGACTGCGGTCCACCGACGCCCACACCACGATATGGGTGGACCGCTGGCCCGCGGTGACGAAGATCTTCTCGCCGTTGAGCACCCACTCGTCGCCGTCGAGGACGGCGGTGGTGGTGACCGCGGCCGAATCGGAGCCGAAGCTCGGCTCGGTGATCGCCATCGAGGCCCACACCTTGCCGAATCGTTCCAGCTGTTCGTCGGTGGCCACGGCGGCGATCGCGGCGTTGCCCAGCCCCTGATAGGGGATGGAGAGCATCAGCCCGACATCGCCCCACGAGGTTTCCAGGGCGTTGAGCAGCGCCGACATATTGCCGCCGTTGGCGTTGACGAGCACATCGGTGGAGGGCGGCTCGTCATCGGAGCGGCCGCCGCTGGCCCCGCTGATCTTCTGCGTGCCCGAATCGCTGAGCCCGTCGACCATGGCGGCCATGGTGTCGAGTTCCACCGGATATTCGTGTTCGCCGAGATCGTATTTGCGCGAGATGGGCCGGAAGATCTGCGCGGCGACCTGATGCGCCTGGTTGGCGCTGGCCCGCAGCTTCTTGGGAAGTTCGAGATTGATCATGAAAGTCTCCTGGGAAAAGAGCTGTGACGACGCCGCGAACTCAGACCAACACCACGCCCTCGGCGACCGCGATACCCCTCAGATCGCGGTACCAGCGTTCGACCGGGTGCTCCTTGGTGAAACCGTGGCCGCCGAGCAACTGGACGCCGTCCAGCCCGAAGCGCATCCCCTTGTCCGCCGCCAGCTTCTTGGCCAGCGCCGCTTCGCGGGCGAAGGTGAGGCCCTGTTCGGCGCGGGCGGCGCCGCGCAGCGTGACCAGCCGCAGTCCGTCGAGTTCGATGGCGATATCGGCGACCATGAACGCGACCGCCTGCCGGTGGCTGATCGGTTCGCCGAAGGCTTCCCGCTCGTTGACGTAGGGGATCACGTAGTCCAGGACGGCCTGTCCGGTGCCGGTGGCCAGCGCGGCCCAGCCGAGGCGGGCGAGCTGGACGGCGTCGCGGTAGTCGGCCGCGTGCTGTGCGGCGTCGCCTTCGCCGAGGATCGCGTCGGCGGCTACAGCGACATTGTCCAAGACCAGCCGGCCCAACCCGGCCGCGCGCAGGCCCATGCTCGGATCGGCTTCCACCGACAGGCCCTTGGCATCGGATTCCACCACGAACAGGGCCGGGCGTCCGTCCAGTTCGGCGCCCACGACGAAGATCTCCGCGTCGGCGGCCGCGGGGACCAGGCTCTTGACGCCGTTCAACCGGTACCCGCTGGGTGAACGCACGGCCTTGGTCTGCAACACGAACGGATCGAACAGCGCGCGCGGCTCGCTGATCACCACCGAGGCCTGGGGCACGTTCTCCCCGGTGAAGGCCGGCAGGTAGGTCTGCTGCTGGGCGTCGGTACCCCACTGGGACAGCGCGACCGCGACACCGCTCGGCGCGAGCAGCGGTAGCGCGAGCCCCATATCGCCGTGCGCGAGGGCCTCGGCGACCATCGTGTTGGTGACGGCGCCGCGTTCGGTGGCCGCGCCCTCGAGTTCCTCGGGGACGTTGATGAGGGTGATACCCAGTTCCGCGGCCCGGCCGAGCAGATCCGCCGGCGCGGCGGCCGCCTCGTCGGCGTCGTGCGCGGCCGGGCGCAGGATCTCGGCCGCGAACTCGCGCACCGTCTCGACGATCATCTGCTGTTCGTCGGTGGGGGTGAGGTCGAAGTAGTCCTTGGTCTTCGACTCGTTGTCCGGTAGTCGCTTGGGCGCTCCGCCACCGGCGACCTTGTTGAAGGCCCGGGTGGCGGCGCCGAGGGTGCGGAATCCGGTTTTGGTGCTCTGGTAGGTGACCCGGTCGATCGGCTTGCGCAGGTTGTACTTCTCGGCCAGCTCCGATCCGGTGATGGTCGACATGACCCGCATGGCGGCGCCCATCCAGTCCCGTTTGGGTTGGTGCAGGCCCACCCCGTTCTCCTGGCGGGCGCCGTGGTGCGACCGCCGCTCGGTAGCGCTGTCTCGAATGCTCATCATCACCTGTTTCTCGCGCGGGGGTGAGGGTCGGACCCCGGGGATCTTACTGCGGAGTAAGGCTATCTTACTGCGGAGTAAGAAAGGCGTCGAGTGGTCGCTACGTCCTGCTGAACGGACGCGCGCGCAGAACGGTGGCCGATGAACCCCAGAACGCCCGCCCCAGGGCCGGGGCGGGCGTTCTCGGTCGCCGGAGCTGCCGCGGGTGGGAATTGTCGTCACCCGGGGCCGCGGCCTCCGGCCGGCTATTCCCGCACGTACCAGCGCAGGGTCGCGTAGGCGGTGAGACCGGCGAACAGTACGCCGACCGGCATCACCATGAGCGCGGTGGTGAAGATGTCGTCGAAGGTGATCTGCGGGAAGACATTGCTGGCGAACAGATCGCCCAGGGCCCGGTCGATGACCAGTGGGCGGGCCACGAACAGGCCCACCGTGGCCAGCAGCCCACCCGCCAGCGCGGCGGCCACCGCTTCCAGCAGGAACGGCAGCTGGGTGTACCAGCGAGTGGCGCCCACCAGGCGCATGATGCTCACCTCCGTACGCCGAGTGAAGGCCGCGATCTGCACCATGTTCGCGATCAGCAGCAGAGCCGCCACCGCCTGCAGCAGCGCCATACCGAACGCCGCGTTGCGCAGGCCGTCGAACAGGCTGACCAGCCGGTCCACGATGTCCTTGTCGTTGCGGACCATGCCGACGCCGGGCCGCTCGTAGAACTGCTCGTAGATCGTCGGGTACAACGACGCGTCGGTCATCTTCACCCGCAGCGAGGCCGGCAGCGGTGTCTCGCTCACATATTCGGCGAGTTCGGGCTGGTCCTTGAAGGTCTTTTCCTTCGCCTCCCGGATCGCCGCGTCCCGGTTGAGATACTGCACGTTCTCCACGCCGTCGACGGCCTCGAGATCGGCCATCAGCGTCCGGCACGGATCGTTCACACAATCCGGATCGGTCGCGGACACGTCCTCGGTGAGGTATAGCCGCACCTCGAGCCGGTCCAGGAAATACTGCTCGGTCTTGTCGGCGATCCGCACCGCCAGCAGGCCGCCGCCGAGCATGGTCAGCGAGACCGCGGTGGTCAGGATCATCGCGATGGTCATGGTGACATTGCGGCGCAGCCCCTCGGAGACCTCGCCGAACAGGAATCCCGCCCGCATTACCGGCGCACCTCGTAACCGCCGTCGGCCTGATCGCGGACCAGATGGCCCTCGTAGAGTTCCACCACTCGCCGGCGCATACCGTCCACGATCAGCGGATCATGGGTGGCCATGAGCACGGTGGTGCCCATCCGGTTGATGTGTTCGAGCAGCAGCATGATCTCGTAACTCGTCTCGGGGTCGAGGTTGCCGGTGGGTTCGTCGGCCAGCAGCACCAGCGGCCGGTTGACGAAGGCCCGCGCGATCGCGACCCGCTGCTGTTCGCCGCCGGACAGTTCGGTGGGGAGCCGGTCGGCTTTACCGCCCAGCCCGACCAGTTCCAGCACTTCGGGCACCGTCCGGTCGATGAACTGTCGTCGCTTGCCGATCACCTCCAGCGCGAAGGCCACGTTCTGGGCGACGGTGCGCTGCTGCAGCAGCCGGAAATCCTGGAAAACACACCCGATCCGCTGCCGCAGTCGCGGCACCCTCCGCCCCGGCAGCCGGTCGACCCGGAAGTCCGCGACCGAGATCTCGCCCGCGGTCGGCGTCTCCTCTTTGAGCAGCAACCGCATGAAGGTCGATTTACCCGAACCCGACGGACCGATGAGGAAGACGAACTCACCCTTGTCGATATGGACGGTGATGTTTTCCAGCGCTGGCCGCGTAGCGGTCGGATACGACTTGCTGACGTTGCGCAGGGTGATCACGAGGAGACAGTGTAACCATTCGATAACGAAGCGGCCCGCGGGCCGTGTCGTACCCGCTACCGGACGGGAATCACCTGGACAGGGACCTGATGGACGGCGGGGGCGGGCGCCGGTTTCGCGGGTGCGATCTGATCCGGTTTGACGAACAGGTACAGCACGAACGTCGCCACCCAGCCGCCCGCCAGGATCAGGGTCGATCTACGGGCGCGCATTCAAGCCCTCCCGGCGCATGGCCGCGGCCACGCGTACCCGTAGCTCGCGACTCACCTCGAACTGTTTACCCGGCAGCGTCCGGGCGACCATCCGGATGTTCATCTGGTCCACGGTCAGGTCCTCCACACCCATCACCGTCGGCTCGTCGAGCAGTAGCGGTTCGAGGCGGGGGTCCTGGTAGGCCTGGCCACCCACCTCGTGCAGCACTTCGTTGATCCGGGTGATATCGGCACTGGCCGAGACCGGGACATCGATCGCCGCGCGGGCCCAATCCTTGGACAGATTGGTGACTTTCACGATCTGGCCGTTCGGGACGGTGATCACCTCACCGTCCGGGTTACGCAATTTGGTGACCCGCAGCGTCACATCCTCGACGGTGCCCTCGGCCGGATCCTGGATACCGGTCACCGCGATCCGCACCACATCACCGAACCCGTACTGCCGTTCGGTGATGAGGAAGAAGCCGGCCAGGATGTCCTGCACGATGCGCTGCGCGCCGAAACCGAGCGCGGCACCCAGCACCGCGGCCGGTGCGACCAGGCCCGACATCGAGAATCCGATCCGCCCCAGGACCTCCATGGCGACGAGCACGTAGGCCACGGTGAGCACCACCCAGGTGAGCACCTGCGCCAGCGCGTGCCGGTGCTTGGCCTCCTCGGAGCGGACCAGGGCGTCACCGCCGCGGAAGCCGGAATCGATCTTCTGGGTGACCCGGTCGCGAACGTAGGTGGCGAAGCGGGCGAACAGCATCGCCCCGAGGATCAGCAGCACGATCTCCAGGCCGGACGACCGCAGCCACGACGTGACCTCCGAAGACGCCGCCAGCGACAGCGCCAGGGCCTCGGACCCGTCCGAATGCATCAGACCACCTGCTCTCGCACCACCGAAACAGCCTGCGGAGCCCCGGATCCCGGGACCGCTAGCTCTCCTGCAGCACTGTACTCATCCGCCAGCGGATCCCGGATTCGATGAATCCGTCGATATCGCCGTCGAGTACCGCCGAGGGATTGTTGACCTCGAAGTTCGTGCGCAGGTCCTTGACCATCTGGTACGGGTGCAGCACGTAGGACCGCATCTGGTTGCCCCAGGACGCGCCCTCGTTGGTCTTGAGCGCATCCATCTGGGCGCGCTCCTCCTGCCGTTTGCGTTCGAGCAGCTTGGCCTGCAATACGCGCATGGCCGACACCTTGTTCTGCAGCTGCGATTTCTCGTTCTGGCAGGTGACGACGATCCCGGTGGGGATATGGGTGATCCGCACCGCCGAGTCGGTGGTGTTGACGCTCTGGCCACCGGGGCCCGAGGACCGATAGACATCGACCCGGATATCGGTTTCCGGAACCTCGATATGGTCGGTGGTCTCCACCACCGGCAGCACCTCGACCTCGGCGAAGGAGGTCTGGCGGCGGCCCTGGTTGTCGAACGGGCTGATCCGGACCAGCCGGTGCGTGCCCATCTCCACCGAGAGGGTGCCGTAGGCGTAGGGCGTCTTCACCGCGAAGGTGGCGCTCTTGATACCGGCTTCTTCGGCGTAGGAGGTGTCGTAGACCTCGACCGAGTACTTGTGCCGGTCGGCCCAGCGGATGTACATGCGCATGAGCATCTCGGCCCAGTCGGCCGCGTCCACGCCGCCGGCACCGGAGCGGATATTGACCAGCGCGTCACGTTTGTCGTACTCGCCCGAGAGCAGGGTGCGGACCTCGAGCGCCTCCACATCGCTGTGCAGCGCGGCCCGCTCGGCGTCGGCGTCGGCCAGCGCGCTGGTCTTCGCCTCGCCTTCTTCCTCCTCGGCCAGCTCGTAGAGCACCGGCAGATCCTCGAGCCGCTGCCGTAACTCCTCGACCCGGCGCAGTTCACCCTGGGCGTGCGAGAGCTCGCTGGTGACCCGCTGCGCGTGATCCTGGTCGTTCCAGAGCTCGGGATCGGCGGCCTGGTGCTCCAACTCGTCGATACGGCGGCGCAGCTCCTCGATATCGAGGACCGATTCGACGGTCTCGAGGGTCGCGTCGAGTTCGGCGAGGTCGGCGGTCACGTCTGGATGCACGGTGTTCAAGGCTACTAGGAGTGTCCATCGCGGTGCACCGCGCGGCCCGCGGAGGGCACCGGCGGTGGCCGCGGGTCAGCTCGGGACGGCCCGCAGGTTGCCGGGGCGGTGGCCGGCGAGCCGGTCCAGGGCAGCGGCTGTCGCCGGGTCGGCGGGGAGATGGACGATCAGCTGCTGATCGTCGTCGGCGAAAAGGTCCAGGGTCTCGAAGGCCAGCCGCAAGGTCCCGGCCGTGGGGTGCGCCATCCGGGTCACCCCGGTGGCGGCGGGCAGATTGGGCACCGTGGCGACCCGGTCGGTGAACGCCGCACCCGCGGTGATGGTGAGCTGGTCGGCCAGCGCCGCGATCTCCGGATCGGCGCGGAAGGGGCCTTGTTTGAGGGTGGCGACGAGGTGGTCGGCCAGATGACCCCAATCCGGGTAGATCTCGCGGGCCCGCGGATCGGTGAAAGCGAAATGAGCGAGATTCGACCAGTGCTCACCGTCGAGCGCCCCGGTCGGCTCCATCAACCTGCGGTAGCCCTCGGTGCAGGCCAGCACCTCGGTGAGCCGGTTGACCACGACCGCCGCTGCGGGTTCGAGCTGGTCGAGCAACGCCCGGATCGTCGGCCGGATCTCCCGACCCGGCCGGGCCCGGCCCATGCAGTTGAACCCGGTATCGGCCTTGGTCAGCCGGTACAGGTGCACCCGTTCGGCGGAGGTGAGGCCCAGCGCGTCGGCCAGCGCGGCGAGGACCTGGGGCGAGGGGTTGCGGTCCCGGCCCTGCTCGAGCCGGGTGATGTACTCCACGCTGACCCCCGCCAGCGTGGCCAGTTCCGCCCGCCGCAGTCCGGGCGCCCGGCGGCGCGCCCCGGTGGGCAGCCCCACCTGGGCCGGTGTCACCGCGTCGCGCCTGCTGCGCAGGAACAGGCCCATCTCGTTCTCGCTCACGGTCCCACGGTAGCGGCGGACCGCACGCTCAGGGTGGCCGTGGCAGTACCACTCTCGGCGCGGTCTCCCACCGCGGCACCCGGCGCGGCAGATTCGATCTCGGGCAGCCACCGGGCCGCCCGAGCAGAACGGAGCACACCATGACCACAACGCCCCTCCGTCTCGCGGTGATCGTCGGCAGCGTCCGCGAGGGCCGCTTCGGACCGGTCGTCGCCTCGTGGATCGCCGCGCAGGCCGCCCGTCACGACGGATTCGAGATCGACGTGATCGATCTGGCCGAGGCCGAGATCCCGCTGGCGCTGCCGGCCGTCCCGCCGGCGCTGGAACCGAACCCGCCCCGCCCCGCCGGTATGCGGGACCTCTCCGAGCGGCTCGGCGCCGCCGACGCGTTCATCATCGTGACCCCCGACTACAACCGCAGCTTCCCGGCCTCGCTGAAGGCCGTGATCGACTGGCATTTCACCCAGTGGCAGGGCAAGGCCATCGCGTTCGTCGGTTACAGCGGGGCCAGCGGCGGCCTGCTGGCCATCGAACAACTGCGCCAGGTGTTCAACGAACTCGACGCGCACACGGTGCGCGAGTACGTGTCGTTCCCCCGCTACTACCTGCTGTTCGGGGAGGACGGACAGCTGCACGCGCCCGCGGAACCCGAAGCGCAGGCACAGGCGATGCTCGGCCGGCTGCGGTGGTGGGCCGAGGCGCTGACGGCGGCCCGGGCGGTGGTGGCCTGAGCCGGGTGCGCCCGGCGAGTGGGACGGCACGGCGCGCGGGCGCACCCGGACCGACTCGATAGTGTTCGGGTGTGGCTGCTCACTCCTCTGACCTCGAACTCGCATTGCGGCTGGCCGACGAAGCGGACGCGATCACCCGGGACCGGTTCCGCGCGCTGGATCTGAAGGTCGACGCAAAACCGGACCTCACGCCGGTATCGGATGCCGATCTGGCCGTGGAGGAGGCGATCCGCCGGATGCTGCGGCACGGCCGCCCCGAGGACGCGGTCCTCGGCGAGGAGTTCGGTGGCACGGCCGAGTTCACCGGCCGGCAATGGGTGGTCGATCCGATCGACGGCACCAAGAATTTCGTGCGCGGCGTCCCGGTGTGGGCCACTCTCATCGCCCTGCTGGAAGACGGTGTGCCGGTGGTCGGTGTGGTGAGCGCCCCGGCGCTGGCCCGCCGCTGGTGGGCCGCGGTCGGGCAGGGCGCGTGGTCGAGTTTCCATCCCGGCGCGCCCCAGCCGATCACGGTCAGCGCCGTCTCCGATCTCGGTTCGGCCAGCCTCGCGTTCTCCAGTCTGTCCGGCTGGCGGGACCGGGGCCTGCGTGAGCAGTTCGTCGACCTCACCGACGATGTCTGGCGGGTCCGCGGTTACGGCGACTTCTTCAGTTACTGCCTGGTCGCCGAGGGGGCGGTGGATATCGCGGCCGAACCCGAAGTCTCGCTGTGGGATCTGGCCGCGCTGGACATCCTGATCCGTGAGGCCGGCGGCACCTTCACCTCCCTGGACGGCCGCGACGGTCCGCACGGTGGGGACGCGGTGGCCTCCAACGGGCGGCTGCATCAACAGGTCCTGCTCCGTCTCCGTGGCTGACCCGGGGGCGGCGCCGTCGCGGCCGGCTGGCGGCGCGGTCACGGCGGTCACCGCCTTCCCCGCTGCGACCGGTGCCGGTGGACGCACCCTGCGCGGATGGCCGACTATGGGCTGATGACGCTCAGCACGCACGAGGCCGATCTCTTCGAGGGCGCCCGCGGCCGTCTGCAGGCGATCGCCTACCGGCTGCTGGGGTCGGCCGGTGACGCCGAGGACGCGGTACAGGAAACCTTCCTGCGGTGGCACGCAGCGGATCGGGAGCGGATCGAGACGCCCGAGGCCTGGTTGACGAAGGTGCTCACCAACCTGTGCCTCAACCAGCTCACCTCGGCGCGGGCCCGGCGGGAGACCTATGTCGGGGAGTGGCTTCCGGAGCCGGTCCTCGCCGGCGACCCGATGCTGGGTCCCGCCGAGACCGCCGAGCAGCGTGAGTCGGTCTCGCTCGCCATGCTCACCGTGATGGAGCGGCTCACGCCCAACGAGCGCGCGGTGTATGTGCTGCGCGAGGCGTTCGGGTATCCGCATCGGGAGATCGCGGAGATCCTCGAGCTCAGCGAAGCGAACTGCCAGCAGATCTACCGCCGGGCTGCACAGCATCTCGGCGGCCGGTCCCGGATCGAGGTCGACGCGGCGGCCGCGCGCCGGATCGCCGAAGAGTTCATCGCCGCCGCCCTCAGCGGCGAGACCGACCCGCTGATCCGGCTGCTCACCGGCGATGTGGTCAGCGTGGCCGACGGCGGCGGCGTGGTCCGGGCCCGCAGGACCCCGGTGGTGGGGGCGGACGCGGTGGCCCGCTACCTGCGCCACCTGTTCCGGCCGACGGCCGCCAAACGCGCCTTCGTCGGTGCCGACCTCACGTTCTACGCGGCCGTGCTGAACGGCGATCCCGCGGTCGTGATCGAGGCCGGCGGACGGGTCCACGGCGCGCTCGTCCTCGAGCTGTCTCCCGCGGGTATCGCGGCGCTGCACGTGCAGGTGGCGCCCGACAAACTGGCCCGTCTCACCCGCGAGTGGGCGGCCGAGGGCCCCCATCGCCCGCTCGACGCGCAGTGGTGACCCACGTCATACGTTCGTCTGCGCGGGCGCGGGCCGGAGTGTCGCCCACCCCACCGTGCTGTTGCCGAGCCGACGACGGCGCCTCACGGTGCAGGAGCCGGTGGTACCCGGGCTGGTCGCCTCCTGATACCGGGTCCGTCCGCCGATCGCGACGCACCGGAACGCGGGCACACCTTCGGCGCGGCGGCGGATGAATCGCGCACGGGCGCCGGAGTCCGGGCTGTCAGCCCATGGTCTTGGCGCCGTCGATCGCCTCGCGGATGATGTCCGCGTGACCGGCGTGCTGCGTGGTCTCGGCGATGATGTGCAGCAGTACCCGGCGCGTGGACCAGTGGCTCTCCTGGAACCAGGGCGCCTTCGGCAACGGCCACTTCGCATCCAGGTCGGGCAGCGATACGACCATCTCGTCGGTGCGCCGTGCCACCTCGTCATAGGCCGCGAGCACCCCGGCCAGCGTCTCGCCGGGCAGCATCCGGAACTCGTTCTCCCGGGCGGCGAAGTCCTCGGCGGTCAGCTCGTCGAAATCCTTCGAGGTCGAGGTTCCGTCGACGATGAAATCCACCCAGCCGCGCTCGACACCGGTCACATGTTTGATCAGGCCGCCCAGGCACAGCTCGCTGGGCGTCGGGCGCGCCGCCGCCTGTTCTTCGGTCAGTTCGCGGGTGGTGAAACGCAGGAAGAACCGCGCCGCGCGCAGCTCGGCCAGCAGGTCGGCCCGTTCGCCGGAGAGGGCCGCGCCGGTGTCGGTCCGGGGGAGGGTGGAGTTGTCGCTCAAGGTCATCGCCTTCCGTCAGGGTCCGGTGGATTCCGTGTTCAGAAGCACCGTATGACCCCTAGCGGCCACTTTCCGACCTCAATCGGCCGAAGCCCGGAAATTTCCGGAACAATCCCCGACCAGCCGTTATGACTCAGCGTCGGGTCGCGTCGGCCGGTGTCAGATCGATACCCGGCGGCGGGCGCAGCCGCCGCAGCGCCCCGTCCATCCCGGTCACGAACAGGGCCCACGACTCGCCGTCACGGGCGATCCGGACCGAGGTGGTGCCGTCGGGCACTGTCCGGACCGGGTCGGGCCGTTTGATCAGGCCCGTGACGATCGCGCAGCCGGCCCCCGTGGCCGGGTCCACCCGGTAGATCGCGCCGACTCCGTGATCGGCGACATACAGGTCGCCGGCGCGGGTGGCCTCCATATCGTCGGGAACGGTCAGCAGGTTCGGTGGCCCCGCGACCACCTGGGCATCGGCGGGCGAACGCAGGGGAACACGGAAGATCCGCATGGTCAGATTGTCCGTGTAGATCGACTCCCCGTCGGGAGCCAGGGCCAGGCCGTTGGTCAGCGGAAGCGGCGACCACGATTCGGTGAACTCGCCGGTCGACGGCCGGTACCGGGCGATTCCGGTGGGCGGCCGGGACAGTCCGATCGTGCTGATCAGCAGGTCCCCGTCGGGGAGCAGTAGCAGGCCGTTCGGTCCGTTGAGCCCGGTGCGGAGCACGGTCACCGCGCCGGTGTCGAGGTCGTAGCGTCGCAGCGTACCCGGCGGGTCGGTGACACCGTCGCCGGTCAGGAAGTACACCGAGCGACCGGCCACCCGGACGCCCGCCGGATGTTCCAGACCGGTGACCAGCTTCTCGAACGCTCCGTCGGCCGATACGTGGGCGAGGTAGCCGTCGACGATCCCGGTGACATAGAAACCACCGGCGCCGTCGGAATCCAGGTTCTCCAGATTGCCGACCCCCTCGACGATCGTGGTCGCCTGCCAGCCGTCGGCACACATGGCCGGGAAGCTCTGTGCCTGCGCGGGCGCCGCGCTCACACAGGCCGCCGCTGCCGTAGCGGCGATGACCATCGCCCATCGCGCCCGCGATCGTGTCCTGGATGCCATATCGGACAACCTAAGTGATCCGTCGCGGTACCGCGGGATGCGCGCGGCCCGCGGTCACGGTGTCGGCGGCCGCACCGGTTCCGGTTCATCCACCTGTGCGCAATACGTGGGGGACCTCGGCGATCCACGCCGGACGCCCCGCCGGCTGTCCGGCGGTGCTCGTAGGATGGGCCGCGTGGAAGCCCCCGAAGCCCCGACCGTGCCCGCTGTCGAGTCCGGTGCCGGTTCCGATGCGGCACAGCGGATTCTGAATCGGGTCTTCGGTTACGACAGTTTCCGGGGTGAACAGCGCGCGATCGTCGACCAGGTGATCAACGGCGGCGACGCACTGGTCCTCATGCCCACCGGGGGCGGTAAATCGCTGTGCTACCAGATTCCCGCGCTGGTCCGCGAGGGCGTGGGGGTGGTGGTCTCCCCGCTGATCGCGCTCATGCAGGACCAGGTGGACGCACTCAGCGCGCTCGGAGTCCGGGCCGGCTTCCTGAACTCCACCCAGTTCCCGGACGAGCGCCGCACCGTGGAAGCCCGGTTCGCGGCCGGCGAACTCGATCTGCTGTATCTCGCCCCGGAGCGGTTGCGGATGGAATCCACCGCCCAGCTGCTCGACCGGGGCCGGATCGCGCTGTTCGCGATCGACGAGGCGCACTGCGTCTCGCAGTGGGGTCACGACTTCCGCCCCGACTATCTGGCGCTGTCGGTGCTGCACGAACGCTGGCCCGACGTGCCCCGGATCGCGCTCACCGCGACGGCTACCGAGAAGACCCGCGACGAGATCATCACCCGGCTCGACCTCGGGGGTGCCCGGCGTTTCGTGGCCAGTTTCGATCGGCCCAATATCCAGTACCGCATCGAACCGAAGAACCGGCCCGATCGGCAGCTGCTCGAGTTCCTACGCGCCGAGCATCCCGGCGACGCCGGCATCGTCTACTGCCTGTCCCGCAACTCCGTCGAGAAGACCTCCGCGTTCCTCACCGAGAACGGTATCCGGGCGGTCCCGTACCACGCGGGCCTGGACAATCGCACCCGAGCCGAGAACCAGGCGCGCTTCCTGCGGGAGGAAGGGCTGGTGGTCGTCGCGACCATCGCCTTCGGGATGGGTATCGACAAACCCGATGTGCGTTTCGTCGCACACCTCGATCTGCCCAAATCCGTCGAGGGCTACTACCAGGAGACCGGGCGGGCCGGGCGGGACGGGCTGCCGTCCACGGCGTGGATGGTCTACGGCCTGCAGGACGTGGTGCAGCAGCGCAAACTCATCGACACCTCCGAGGGCGATGCCGCGCACCGCCGTCAGCTCCAGCTGCATCTGGACGCGATGCTCGCCCTGTGCGAGACGGTCGACTGCCGCCGGGCCCAGCTGCTGGCCTACTTCGGTCAGTCGCCGCAGCCATGCGGGAACTGCGACACCTGCCTGAACCCACCCGAATCGTGGGACGGCACCGTCGCCGCGCAGAAACTGCTCTCCACGGTACTGCGCCTGAAACGGGAGCGCGGGCAGAGTTTCGGCGCGGGTCATCTCATCGACATCCTGCTCGGCAAGAAGAACCAGAAGGTCCAGCAGTACGACCACCACGAACTCAGCGTGTTCGGTGTGGGCACCGATCTGCGGGACACCCAATGGCGCGGGGTGGTCCGGCAGCTGCTGGCGCAGGGGTTGCTCGCGGTCCACGGCGACTACGGGGTACTCACCCTGACCGAGGCCAGCGAAGCTGTCCTCTTCGACGGCCGCACCGTCGCGCTGCGCCGGGAACCGGAACGGCCCACTCCCGCGCGGGCGGCGCGCAGCGCGAAATCCGGACGGGCCGCGCCCGTCGATCTCGACACCGCCGACGTCGCGCTGTTCGAGAAGCTGCGGCAGTGGCGGGCCGATACCGCCAAGGAGCAGGGTGTCCCCGCGTATGTGGTGTTCCACGACGCCACCCTCCGCGATATCGCCGCCCGTAAGCCCACCGATCTGCGAGAACTGGGCACGGTGAACGGTGTCGGGGAGAACAAGCTGGCACGTTACGGAGAGCAGGTCCTGGAGGTACTGGCGAACGGATGAGCCATGGACGGACGGAAGCGCCTGGGCCAGAACTGCTTTCATCCGATGATTCCTCCCGCCAGTGACGATAGAGGCATGAACGGAGGGCCTAGCCTGGCAGTATGTCCAACAAGCGCACTCCGTGGTCGCGGTCACGCCACCGCGCGGGCTTGTCCGCCGAACAGTTCGGCGGCGTGGATCCGAGGATCATCCGGCCCGCGACCGTCCGCCGGCCGGAGGATCGCCCGGAGGTTGCGGGGTCCCTCGAATCGGTTCGGCTACTCGGAACCGCCGCGTACGACGCGGGCCTCGGGGCCGATATGTGGTCCGAGGGAATCGTGTCGGACAGCGAGGGCGATTTCTCCGAGGGGGCGCCCGGCCGTGTGCAGGTCCCCGGGCCGAGCGGATCACCCCCGGTACCCGCGCGGCCGGAACCGGATACGGAAGAATATGGGTTCACGGATCTTCCCGCCGGGCCCCCGCCGCAGGGATATCAGCCCGCGGAACCCATTGTCGACGACGGCGGGCGGCGGTGGGTGGCGCCCGATCCGCCGGTGGTGCGCCCGGCCCGCACCCCGGTCACTCCGGTGGCGAGCGCGCAGGGCGCCGCATACGCGGGCCCGCCTCCCGAGCCCGCGAATCCGGCGTGGACCGTACCGGAGACCGAAGCGCTGGAATTGCTTCCCGGCGGTGGTCATGCGCTGCTGGGCCTGTGTCTCGGGCTGGCTGTGCTGCTCGTGATCGGGTACTTCTACACCGGCCGGGTGACCGATTCCAACCAGGCCGCCGCCCCGACCGCGGCCATCGCCGCGTCGACCATGGCGCCCCGCGAGAGCGAACCGCCGGCCGCCGAATCCCCCGATATCGGAGTCGGTTTCGTATGGGGGAAGGTGCTGACCAACGACGGCACCACTCTCACTGTGAAGAGCGAGATCAACCATGCCGAGATCGTGGTGCACACCGACGACCACACCAAGATCTACGTGTTGATCGCCACCACCATCGCGGCGATCGCCGAGGGTGCCCCGATCATCGTCTACGGCCGTAAGCACGCCGACGGCTCGGTTTTCGCCGACACCATCACCGGCGTCTCACTGCGGGCGCTGGGAACGCATTAGCCGGTGCGCGGGCGGCCGGAACCACGGCGCCTCCGAATCCTCCGGCCGATCACCCGGGGCCAGCGGTCACATATCGACCGCAATTCGAGAACAATCGACGGTATGGCCGATACGAGCATGCGGACGTTGCGCCTGCTGTCACTCTTGCAGACCCACAAATACTGGCCCGGTACCGAGCTGGCACAGCGGCTGGAGGTCTCGCCGCGGACGCTGCGGCGCGATATCGACCGGTTGCGCGGCCTGGGATACCCGGTGGAAGCGCAACGCGGTGTCGACGGTGGCTATCAGCTCGCCGCCGGGGCGGCCCTGCCGCCGCTGATGGTCGACGACGACGAGGCCGTGGCGCTGGTGGTCGGACTCCAATTCGCGATGCAGGGCATGGTGGAGGACGTCGCGGAGTCCTCGGTCCGCGCCCTGGCGAAAGTGGTGCAGGTGATGCCGCCCCGGCTGCGCAAGCGGGTCGAGGCGATCCGGGCCATGACCGTGCCCGCGGACTGGGGCGGCGGCCGCTCGGCGGCCGCCCCCGATCCGGCGGCCCTCGCCGCGGTGGCCCTGACCTGCCGCGACAGCGAGCGGTTGCGTTTCACCTACACCGCCGCCGACGGCCGGCAAAGCGTTCGGCACGTCGAACCGCACCGCCTGGTCGCCCTGGGCCGGCGCTGGTATCTGGTGGCGTTCGACCTGACCCGCCACGATTGGCGCAGCTTCCGGGTCGATCGCCTCACCGATCCCGCGGGTGACGGCTCACGTTTCCGTTCCCGGGAACTGCCCACCGCGGACGCCGCGGAATTCGTCCGTTCCGGCGTGGACAATATGCCGCATCTGCAGCGGATAGTGGCGCTGGTCGACGCCCCGGCGGAGTCGGTCCGGCAGCGTCTCGGGCGCTGGGGCAGCGTAGAGGAGGTCGACGCGGGCCGCTGCCGGGTCTCGATGACCACCGACTCGCTGGACTGGCCCACTCTGTCGCTGGGATCACTCGACGCCGAATTCCAGGTTCTCGAACCCCCGGAACTGATCGAGCACATCCGGGTCTGGGGAGAACGCTTCCGGCGCGCCGCCCCCGGTCCCGCCGTACCGCCGGCCGCGTCGTGAGCGGTCCGGCGCGGATCAGTCGGTGCCGGTGGGCCCGACCGCGCGCAATCGACGGGAGGGCTGTCTGCGGGCCTTCGGCTCGGTGACCCCCGCGGCGACCTCGCCGTCACGGAGCGCGTCCACGAATTCCGTGGTGGCGGTGGCCAATAACGCCGGATGGGAGAAGGGCATCCAGTGGCCGGCGGGAACGTCGCGGCGCCACAACCGCGAGACCCATCGGCTCGTATCGTCGTAACCGGCCGGTCGCACCGCGATATCGCGACCGGCGACGATGAGCTGGACCGGTACATCGGTGGTTCGTTCGCGCGGGTTCAGCAGGTGCGGGAGGATATTCGCGCGATAGATGAGCAGGCCGTCGACCATATCCCGCTTCAACGTCGGGCCGAAGAAGATCGTCGAGGCGGCGGTGTCGTTCATCAGCTGGATGACCCGGCGCCAGCGCTGCTCGGTGGCGAGCAGGCCGAACGCCAGCCGCGGCAGGCCGGGGGTCATGAAGAATCCGGTGTAGGCCGAGGACAGCAGCTGGGTGAACGGCTGCCAGATATTGCGCGGGCCGGGCCGGCCGAGCCGGTCGCGCACCCATTTACCCAGGTGGTCGAGGTTGGGGCCGGAGACCGAGGTGAACGAGGCGATGCGCCCGACCGCCCGCGGTTCGCAGACCGCCTCCCAGACCTGGACCGAACCCCAGTCGTGCGCGAGCACGTGGACCGGCCGCTCGGGGCTGACCGCGTCGGCGACCGCGAAGAAATCCGCGGCCAGTTCCGCGAGCCGGAAATCGGCGACCCGGCCGGTGCGGGTCGAGGCCCCGTGGCCGCGGGTATCGTAGGCGACCACATGGAAACGCCCGGCCAGCAGCGGGATCACGCTGTGCCACAGGTGGTTCGAATCGGGCCAGCCGTGGACCAGCACCACGGTGTCTGCGGCGGGGTCGCCGTATTCGTAGACCGCGAGGTCGAAGGCGCCGTTGCGCACCGTGCGCCGGGTCGCGACGGGTTCGTTGCCGGTTTCGGTCACGCTTGCTCCTCGGTTCTCGGGATTGCTAGAGGTCTAGTAACAGACGGTCACCCGCACCGCGCGATACGCACGCGAGCAGGTCACCGGCGGCACGCTCGGCGGGGGACAGGACGGAATCGCGGTGGTCGGGGGCACCGGAGAGGACCCGTACCCGGCAGGTGCGGCAGAAACCCTGGCGGCACGAGTACGGCTGGTCGGGACGGTGCGCCAGCAGTACGTCCAGAGCGGAGCGGTCGGCCGGGACAGCGAGCACCTCACCGCTGCGGGCCAATTCGATCTCGAACGGCGCACCGTCCACGATCGGCGGTGCCGAGAACCGCTCGGAATGCAGTTCCACACCGGGTATCCCGCGCAGGGCGGCGGCGACGGCGCCGACCATCGGTGCCGGACCGCAGCAGTACACCGCGGTGCCCCGGCGTACCCCGTCCACCAGTTCGGCGCCCGTGGGCAGCCCGGACCGGTCGTCGGTGCGCACGGTGACCCGGCCGCCGAAGCGTTCGACCTCGTCGAGGAAGGGCAGGGTCTCGCGGGCGCGTCCGGTGTACACCATGGTCCAGTCGATGCCGAGCGAATCCGCCAGCCGCATCATCGGCAGAATCGGGGTGATACCGATACCCCCGGCCACGAAACGCAGCCGGCCGGCCGGAGATCCGTGACCGGGTACCGCGAACGGAAACGCGTTACGCGGGCCCCGCACCACCAGCGCGGCCCCGGCCGCTATCGCCCGGTGCACCTCCTCGGAGCCGCCGCCGGGGATGCGCCGGACCGCGATCCGGTAGGTCCGGGTATCGGCCGGGTCCCCGCACAGCGAGTACTGGCGCAGCCGGCCGGAGGGCAGTTCCACGTCCAGATGTGCGCCGGGCCGCCACCTGGGCAGATCCCGGCCGTCGGCGGCGGCCAGCCGCAGACTCACCACATCGTTGTCGTGCGCGCGGATCTGCCGCTCGACGACGCGGACCCTGATCCGCCCGTCGTCGGCTCGCGGCGTCAGCTCGCGCCGATTGGTGAGAGCGGTCCAGCGCATGCGTGCGTCCACCACGGCGTCGAGCAGGCGCAGGGTCCGGTCGCGACGCGGCCTGCCGTACAGATCGGCCGGCAGCGGAAGCGCTGTCGCCGGATGCGGGTCGGCGAGGGTCACGAGGCCGCCCGGGCGGCCGGGGATTGCGCCAGATAGGCGATCGCCTGCGCAGTGGAGCCGACCGATTCCGGGCTGTATCCCGGCCGGAACGTCGACAGGGCACTGATCAGCAGCGCGGGGATGCCGGGCAGAGCATCGCGCCGCATCGCGCCGAAGATACCCAGCAGCAGCCGCGGATAGCCCAGGTCGGGCAGGGACGGGTCCCGCCGCACCAGATATTTCGTGCCGCGCACCAGCAGCACCAGGAACGACGGGAAGACCAGCAGCATCAGTGCGCCGCGCCGGAAATAGCCCACGCCGAAATATTCGGCGACGTCGTGGGCCACATTGCGGTGTTCCACCTCTTCGGCACCGTGCCAGCGGTACAGATCGAGCATGCGCGGGTCGGCGTCGAATCGTTCCAGATCGCTGTTGAGCACCCAGTCGCCGAGGAACGCGAAGAAGTGTTCCAGTGACGCGATGACCCCGAGCCGGTCGACCAGTTGCTGGCGCCCGGCCCGTGTGCGGGTGCTCTGCCGGGGGCCGACGGTCTTACGGAAGAGGTACTCCGCCTGCTGCAGGAACGGCCGCGGATCGATACCGTTGGCGGTGAGCAGCATGTCGTGGGAGCCCGCGTGGGTTTCGGCGTGCATCGACTCCTGGCCGATGAAGCCGAGCATGTCCTCGCGCAGTTTCTCGTCCCGCACGAACGGCAGGGCTTCGCCGAAAGTGGTCAGGAAGCTGCGTTCGCCCTCGGGCAGCAGGAGGTTGAGCGAGTTCATCACATGGGAGGCGATGGGTTCGGCGGCCATCCAGTGCAGCGGGATCTCGGCCCAGTCGAAGCGCACATCCCGCGCGTGCAACGCGACGTCTCCCGGGTCGGTCGCCCGGGTGGGGGCGTCTCTGCCGAACAGCCTCATCGATCCTCCTCGATCGTCACCGGTATCAGCGGCGACGCGTCGCGACGGATTCACCGGCACTTGCGATGATACACATTAGTGCAACGATGAGTTACAGAAAAGATGGGTAACGGGAATACCTTCGCGCCGAGGGTCAGTCCGACGGCTTCCAGTCGGCGACCAGGTTCAGCAGGCCCGGGAATCGCGCCTCGAGATCCTCGACGCGCACCACATTGCGACGTTCCAGTCCGTGCTGCCACTGCCGGATGAGCCCCGCCTCCCGCAGTACCCGCCAGTGGTGCGTGCGCGTCGATTTCGGCCGATCGATCTCGAGCCAGCCGCAGGCCTGCGGTACGCCGCCCGAGTCGAGGTAGTACGCGCGCACAATGCCGAGTCGGAGCGGGTCGCTCAGTGCGGCCAGCACGGTCTCCAGCCGTAGTTCCGCGCGCGTGGGCTCGGGAAGCAGCTCGCCGGGTGTCTCGGTGCGGCCCGATGGGGTGGTGGTATCCGGCACGGTGCTCCTCTGCTCGGCATCAAGTACGACAATTATCGTACTGGATGCTACAGTTCGACTCTGTTCGTACTTGTTCGAGAAAACTCGTACATGAGTCAGGAGCGCACCATGGCCGTCACCGCCGTCCTCGATGCCCGCGCGCCGGAGGAGCGCCGCGTGCGTCTGCGTATCTGGTCGGCCGCCTGGCCGATCGCCGCGGTCTTCGTCCTCGCCAATGCGGCGACCCCGCTGTATGTGCTCTGGCAGGATGAATTCGGTTTCGGCAAAAGCACTCTCACCGCGGTGTTCTGCTGCTACATGGCCGCGATGGCCGTCGCCCTCATGGTCGCCGGAGTCGCCTCGGACCGGCTGGGCCGAAAGGCGGTGCTGGTGCCCGCCCTCGTGCTGGCGATCACCGCCGGGTTGATCTTCGCCGCCGCGCCGAGCATCTCGGCCCTGTTCGTGGCACGCACGCTGACCGGTATCGCCAGCGGCGCCATGGTTTCCGCGGGTGTGGCCGCGGTGACCGATATCGCGGGCCCGGCCCGCACCCGATCCGCGGCGCTGGCCGGCGCTGTCGGAATCGCGGTGGGTACCGGGCTGGGCCCGCTGCTGGGCGGGATCCTCTCCGAGACCCTGCCGGGCCCGACGGTCACCGTCTTCCTGCTCGAAACCCTGTTTCTGGTGGTGGCCCTGGCCATCGTCGCGCTGGTGCCGATTCCCCGCGCCGGCGCCGGGGACGGCGCGGCGTGGATCCGGCTGCCCCGGGTGCCGCGTCCGAACCGGCGGCAGCTGCTCGTCGCCGTCACCGTGGCGGGATCCGCGCTGTCCACGACGGCGTTCATGCTCTCGCTGGCACCGTCGCTGCTGTCGGAGCTGCTCGGCACGACCAACCGGATCGTCGCCGGGGCACTGGCCTGCCTGTCCTTCGCCGTCGCCACCGGCAGTCAGTTCGCGCTGCGCGGCCTCCCGGTGCGCCGGCTGCTGCTGATCTCGGTGACCGGCACGATCGTCTGCGTCGCCGCGCTGGTCGTCGCGGTCGACACCTCCTCGGTGGCCGGGTTGACCGTCGCCGCGGCCCTGGCCGGGGCCGCCTACGGTCCGGGAATGCTCGGCGGATTGGCCCTGCTCAATGCCGATATCCAGCCCGGGCGGCTGGCCGAGGCCAACGCGGCACTCAATATCGGCGCCTACGCCTTCGCCGGTCTGCTGATCCTGGCCCTGGGCTTCCTCAGCGACCGTCTCGGTTTCGCCGCGGGCGTGACCCTTTTCGCGCTGGTCGCCGCGACCGTCGCGCTGGCCGGAGGGGTGCTCGTGGTGGCCGGGCCGCGGGCCGTGCCCGAGTAGCCGCCGGATTCCGACCGCGGCGACGCGGCCGGGCGGGCGGTCCCGGAATCCACCGGAAAGACAAAGGCCCGCAGGTCTGTGACCTGCGGGCCTTTCGTGGAGCTGCCGGGAATCGAACCCGGGTCCTCCGCCGCTTCATCAAGGCTTCTCCGTGTGCAGTTCGCTGTGCCTCTACTCGGATCTCCCGGTCTCGCGAACAAGCCGGGATGACGATCCCAGTCGCTGTTGGATGTCCCGCACTACTCCGCGACCGAGTCGCGCGGTGAGCCCTCTAGCTGATGCCGGCACCGAAGCCGAGGGCGAACCTCGGGCCGACAGAGACGCTATCGCTTAGGCAGCGAGAGCGTACTCGCGCTGATTGGAATCGGCGCTTAATTGGTTGCAACGACGCTTACGGTGGTCTCTTGCCTGCACCGACACGCTTCCCCTGAATCTACGTACGCAGTCGAAACCGTTCAGCCCCGTACGTCCCGGCACCTTGCCGGGCTAGTCATGTTAACACCTGACCCACCGTGGTTCATTCCCGTTTTCCGGCCGCGCCCCGGCTGCTCAGCGCATGCCCTTGATTCGGCGGCCGATCTCCCGGGTGACCTCGCGTTCGGCGGTCCTGCGGGCCAGATCCTGCCGTTTGTCGTAATCCTGCTTGCCCTTGGCGAGGGCGAGCTCCACCTTCACCTTGCCGTCGGAGAAGTACATCGACAGTGGGACGAGGGTCTGGTTGCCCTCGCGCGATTTGCCCACCAGGCGTTCGATCTCCCGCTTGTGCAGCAGCAGTTTCCGGACCCGGCGCGGTGCGTGGTTGGTCCAGGTGCCGTGGCTGAACTCGGGAATGTGCAGGCCTCGCAGCCATACTTCGCCGTTGTCCACGGTCGCGAAGGCGTCCACCAATGAGGCCTTGCCCTCACGCAGACTCTTGACCTCGGTACCGACCAACGCGATCCCGGCCTCGTAGGTGTCCAGGATCGTGTAGTTGTGCCGTGCCCGGCGGTTGGTCGCGATGACCTTGCGCCCCTTCTCCTTCATAACGACCACCTTAAGCGGCCGCGGCAACCGGATTATTCCCGGCCGCTGGTCAGCCGGGTTGCAGGATCAGGTACAGAACCAGCACGGCGACGAAGGCGATGACCAGCAGGACGGTGGAGAGTCGCGGCCTACCGGTGGGGTGCGGGCGGGCTCGGCGATCGAGCCAGCTGCTCTCGACCGCCGGGTCCGCGCTCCGGCCCCGCTGCGGCCCATCGGCGGCTTCGCCGGGGGAACCGCCGCCGTCTCCGCCGATGGTGTCGTCGGACCCGTCCCCGGATACCATGCTCGCAGACTAGCCGTGCGGGCAGATATTCGCGGGCGGGGCACGCGATTTCGGGGCAGTGAGCTTATCTCAGGATCCGCAGCGTGATGCCGAGGCCGACGAGAATACTGGCCGTGGCGATCAGGGCGGTGGGGAGGGATTGGGTGATGGCGGCGATGCTGGTGCTGAAGATGAGGCACGTGGCGAGGGCCAGCAGTGCGGTGCCCCATTCCATGCCGGCGATCCGGGTGGGTCGGTTACGCAGTGCTGTCATGTCTTCCGAGTACCCGGCGGCGTGGGTTACCAAACCGTGACTGCCGTAATCGCTCGGTATGTGGTATCCGACCCGCGGGTCCGCCGGACGGGGAATGCGGTGGCGAGCCATGGCAGAACCTCCGTTTCGGTGGCGGTGTGGATGGGTTAACAGTAACGGAGAAATCTCCTGCTGGATACCGCTCAGCAAATCAAGAGATGGCCGTCACAGCGTGGCCGGTGACAGCGTCGAAAAGTGCGATGAGCTCGTGATCTTCCGGTAAAAACCACTGATAAAAGACCCGAGGTCGGTTTACTGTCGATTATCGCAACCAGGGGGCTCTCTGGGGTCGGGAGGCCGAATCGGAATGCAGCAAACTGTTTGCTAATGATTAGCCAGGGATGCTTCGCCGACCGTCCCGTGCCGGGCGCGGCGACGGCTGCCTAAGCTCGGGACATGGATGAACCAACCCCTCGGGTGACGCTGTCCCGCGCGATGCGCGGCGGGCCGGAGGCGGAGCGGTGACCGAGTGGTACGCGCGCACCGGACGGATCGCGGCGTTGACCGGCGCCGGGATCTCCACCGACAGCGGTATCCCCGATTTCCGCGGGCCTCGCGGAGTCTGGACCGAAGACCCCATCGCCGAACTGCTGTCGACCTACGACCACTATCTGGCCGATCCGGCGCTGCGTGAGAAGTCCTGGCTCGCCCGCCGAGACAATCCCGCGTGGGCGGCGGAACCGAACGGCGCCCACCGCGCGCTGGTGGACCTCGAACGGGCCGGCCGGGCACTCACCATCGTCACCCAGAACATCGACAGACTGCATCAGCGCGCCGGTTCCGCCCCGCAGCGGGTGGTGGAGATCCACGGCAACATGTTCGACGTGGTCTGTGTGCAGTGCGACTACACCGCCACCATGGCCACCACGCTCGAGCGGGTGGCCGCCGGTGAGGCGGATCCGCCCTGCCCGATATGCGGCGGCATCCTCAAGGCCGATGTCATCATGTTCGGCCAGGCGCTCGATCACCGCACGCTGATCAAAGCGACGCTGGCCGCCGAGACGGCCGAGATCTTCCTGGCGGTCGGTACCTCGTTGCAGGTGGAGCCGGCGGCCTCGCTGTGCGGACGGGCGGTATCGGCCGGCGCCGATCTCGTCATCGTCAACGCCGAACCCACGCCCTACGATTCGCTCGCGAGCGAGGTCGTCCGCGAACCCATCGGCACCGCGCTACCGGCGCTGGTCGATCGCATCCTCGGTCGCTGAAACCGGCCCGAGGACCCGGTCCAGATAGGCGTTGGCGAACCGGCCGTCGGGATCGTAGCGGCGGCGCACCGCCGCGAAGCGGTCCCAGTCGGGGTAGCGGTCGCGCAGTGTCTCCGCTGTCTGGTAGTGGCGTTTGCCCCAGTGCGGACGGCCGTCGTAGCGGTCGAAGATCGCCTCGCAGGCGCGGAAGAACGGCTCGTGGTCCATGCCCTGGTACTGGTGGACAGCGATATAGCAGGTGGCGCGGCCGCCCGCGGGCGAGAGGAACGCGTCGTCCCCCGCCACCCAGCGCACCTCGATCGGCATCGGGCTGTCGAACCGCCGCGCGGTCTCTTTGATCTCCCGGATCGCCGTGACCGAGTGCTCACGGGGGATCGCGTATTCCATCTCGGTGAAGCGGAACAACCGGGGACTGGTGAACACCCGGTAGGACCGATCGACCTGGCGGCGGTAGCTGCCCGCGTAGGCGGCGCCGCGCTGGATCCACGGAATGAGCCCGGGCCGGCGGCGGGCGAGCCGGCACAGCGCGTCGAAGGCGTGGTTGGACAACAGGATATCGGCGAACCAGTCCACCGGTCCGGGTCGCGGCGCGGCGGGGAGATCGACGCGGTTGTTGCGTTTGGTCATGGCGATCGGGCTGTGCGCGAACATGTAGAACTCGAAATGGTCGTTAGCGTCGATATAGGCGTCCAGATCGGCCATTACTTCGTCGACCGGGACCGGGCGTTCGACGCCTTCGAGGACGAAGGAGGGGACGAGTTCCAGGGTGAACGCGGTGACCACGCCCAGCGCGCCCAGTCCCACCCGGGCGGCGCGCCAGGCCTGTGGGTCGGACGCCTCGCTCAGTTCGACGATACGGCCGTCGGCCGTCATCAGTTCCACCGCGTGCAGGGCGGCGGAGATATTGGGTAGCCGGCCGCCGGTGCCGTGGGTTCCGGTGGCGGTGGCGCCGGCGATGGTCTGGACATCGATATCGCCCAGGTTGGGGAAGGCCAGGCCGTACTCGTCGAGCCGGGCGTTCAGTGCCGCCAGGGTCGTCCCCGCCTGCACCCGGGCCAGGCCGGTCGCCGGGTCCGCCTCGAGAACGCGGTTCATCCGGGACAGGTCGAGCAGCAGGCCGTCGGTGAGGCAGGTGTCGGTGAACGAGTGACCCGAACCCGCCACGCGGACCCGGTGCCCGGCCTCCGCCGCGCGGGCGAGTTCGGCGGACAGTTCCGCGTGATCGCGCGGCGCGCACAGGCGAGCCGGTGTGCACTGCTGATCACCGGCCCAGTTCACCCATAACTTGGTCACCCGTCCAACTCTAGGGGAAGAGTGCGGTCGATGGGGAGAAAGCGCGGAGAAATCGAAACGCGGGGTCAGCGCCGGCGGATCGGCAGCGGGCCCGGTCCGGCGGCCTTGGCCTGCTCGACCTCGGCCAGACTGAGCGCGTTCACCGTCAGCGGCTGCGGTGGCGAACTCCCGGCCCGGATACCGTTCAGGGCGATCTCCATATAACGCCGCCAGATATCGGAATCTACGGGCCGGGCGAACTCGGCCAGCGCATCGACCATATAGATCAGCGCGAAGAGATCGGTCGCCTCGATATCCGGCTGCACCACCCCGGCCGCCCGGGCGCGCTCCATCACCGCCGCGACCGCCGGGCCCAGCTCCTCGCCCGCGCAGCCGAAACGGGCCGGCCCGTCGACCGAATCGAGCACGACCTCGCTGAGGCCGCGATTGGTCGCCATCCGGCGGCAGGCGTACTCGAACAACCGCACCAGCCCCTCCCACGGGTCCCGGGCGGTGAGCGCCTCCTCGGTGGCCGCGGCGAATTCGCGGATGTGTCCGGCGAAGACCTCGGCCACAGTTCCCGCTTGTTGGCGAATCTCCGATAGACCGTCCCCACTCCGACTCCGGCGCGTCCGGCCACATCGTCGAGCGTGATGTCCAGGCCGCGGTCGGCGAACAACTCGCGTGCGGCCTCGACGATCCGCTGCTGGTTTCGCGCCGCATCGATCCGGAGCCGGCGCGTCCGGGGACCGGTGGTGGCGAGATTCACATCCGGAATGGTAGCAAGTTACGAATTAACCGAAATCGGTTTCGATCCGGGCGATTCGACTCCCGCGCAATCCGTGGGCACCGGTGTCCGGCGACCGGAAGGTCACGCGGATGCCGTCCGAACACGCCGCCACCGCACCCCGGTTCGCGGGGCGACCGCCGAAACGCGGGTACACCGCGGCATCGCCATCGATACATCCACGAGAACGCCGGTGCCGGCCCCGACCCCGGGATCGCGGAACGCATCGCGCGAACGCGCGCGGTGCGTTCCCGCCGCCGGGCCGGCCTGCCCGGAACCCGGCCCGGACATCCGGCGGCATGCGCGGGAGCGGTTGCGGGCCCGCCTATTCGGCCGTTCCTCGGCGGCCGGCTCCCTTTCCCTATAGGACGGTACGTGCTGGTCATCGGTATCGAGGCCCGCATCGGACCGACTGTGGGATTAGCGGTGCCGCACTGTCGGCAGGGTTCACCACCCTTTCCGGCCACCCCGGCCGGGTTCGTACACTGCTCGGACCGGGAGCCGCCGGTGTCGGGTCCGCGCCGAGTGGTGGCGTGCCGACCCTGCTGTCGTCGCGGCCCGGTGCGGCCACCGGTGCGGCGGCCGGAAGGCACGGCGTGGCAACGCAGTACGGCACGAGCGGAACGCAGTACGGTACGAGCGAGAGGGGTCGGGTCATGAGGGTGTCGGGAAGGTCCGGATCGCCGGTCGGGGTGGCGCGCCCGGGATGCGCGCGATGACCGGGGGGTCGGCGGTCGCCGGTGGGACAGCCGGTACTCCGGTTCGGTCCGCACCGGTTCGCACGGGTATCGCGAGCACCGATTCCCCTCTGCCCCAGGGGTCATCGACGGTTAACATTGTGTGCTCGGCGGTACCGGGTGCCCGCGACGAGGCGGAGGTGATGCGAACGGCGGCAGGTGCGGGTCTCGGATCCCGTGCTGCGCTCGCCGCTTCGGACCGCCCGGTCCACGAGAGGATCGGGCTCGCCACCGGTCACGCCCGCACACAGGGGCTCGGTAACACTGTGCGCGCCGGCGGGATCGGTCTCGGCGCGGTATCTCTCGCCACCGCGGCCGCGGGGCCGTTCCGGTGATCACGATGACCAGCCGCGTGCGGCCGACCACGAAGGGAGACCCGAGCATGGCCCACAATCGAGCCGGACGGCCCGCCCGCCCCGGCGATCTGGTGGATGTTCCGGGGCTGGTGACCGCGTACTACAGCCGGGTGCCCGACCCGGCCGAACCCACTCAGCGAGTGATCTTCGGTACCTCCGGACACCGCGGTTCGAGTCTGGACGGCACCTTCAACGAGGCGCATATCCTGGCCATCACCCAGGCGGTGGTCGAATACCGGGCGACCCGGGGCATCACCGGACCGGTCTATCTCGCCCGCGACACCCACGCGCTATCCGAACCCGCGTGGACCACGGTCCTGGAAGTGCTGGCCGGCAATGACATCGGCGCCGTGGTCGATGCCCGCGGCCGCTACACGCCGACGCCGGCGCTCAGCCATGCGGTGGTGCGCCACAACCGGGACGGCGCCCGGGCCCAGGCCGACGGCATCGTGGTGACCCCGTCCCACAACCCGCCGCGCGACGGCGGTATCAAATACAACCCCCCGCACGGCGGCCCCGCCGATACCGGCGCCACCGACAGCATCGCCGAACGCGCCAACGAACTACTGCGCGGCGGCCTGGCCGGGGTGAAGCGTGCCCCGCTCATCCGGGCGATGGACTCGGTACAGCGCTACGACTACCTCGATCACTACATCGCCGACCTCCCGGCGGTACTGAACCTCGACGCCGTCCGGGGCGCGGGGATCCGGCTCGGCGCCGACCCCATGGGCGGCGCCAGTGTCGACTACTGGGAGGAGATCGGTCAGCGCTACGACCTCGACCTCGAAGTGGTGAACCCGAGCGTGGACCCCACCTGGCGGTTCATGACGCTCGACAGCGACGGTCAGATCCGGATGGACCCCTCGTCCCCGCACGCCATGGCCTCGCTGGTGGCGATTCGCGACGATTACGACATCTCCACCGGCAACGACGCCGACGCCGACCGGCACGGCATCGTCACCCCCGACGGCGGCCTGATGAACCCGAACCATTTCCTCGCGGTGGCCATCGAATACCTGGTGGCCAACCGGCGGGGCTGGGACGCGCTCACCAAGATCGGAAAGACCGCCGTCACCTCCTCGATGATCGACCGGGTGGTGAGCGTGCTGGGCCGTGATGTGTACGAGGTGCCGGTCGGGTTCAAATGGTTCGTTCCGGGGTTGTTCAGCGGAAGCCTCGCGTTCGGTGGTGAGGAGAGCGCGGGCGCGTCGTTCCTGCGAATGGACGGAACCGTGTGGACCACCGAGAAGGACGGCATCCTGCTTGCCCTGCTGGCCGCCGAGATCGCCGCGGTCACCGGGCAGAGTCCCTCGACCCGCTACCACGAACTGGAACGCCGCTACGGCAGTCCCGCCTACGCCCGGATCGATGCTCCGGCCGACCCCGCCCAGAAGAAACTGCTCGCCGGTCTCAGCCCCGACCAGGTGACCGGCGACGAAATCGCGGGCGAGCCCATCACCGAGGTCGCCACCCGGGCCCGCGGCAACGGCGCGGCGCTGGGCGGACTCAAGGTGAGCACCGAGAACGCCTGGTTCGCCGCGCGACCCTCGGGCACCGAGAACAAGTACAAGATCTACGCCGAGTCCTTCCACGGCGCCGAACACCTCACGCAAGTCCAGGAAGCGGCCCGGGAGATGGTCGGGCGGGTTCTGGCCGACGGGTAGCGGCCGGTCCCTCGAGAGGCCGGCGCGGGAGGGGTTCCCGGTGCCGAGGCGGAGGGGAGCGGGGGCGAGAGATCGGCGAACGGGCCGACGCCCGCGCTCGGGACCCGCGCCGACCGGTGAGGGGCCGGCCCCGAAGCTGGACTGGTCGGGGCCGGTTGCGGGTGTTGGATGGGTCGGGGCCGGTTGCCGGAGTTGGTCGGGTCCGGTCGACGGGGCGGGTCCGAGAACGGGGGTGTGACCGGGCGGAGGGTGCGGGTTCGCCGAATCCGGGCCGTCGAGGAATGGTCTCCCGCAACCGCGGGGCCGGCCGAGGGGGGCCCGAGGGCCGGGACCGGCCACCACGCCCCGCGGTGCGCCCGGTTCGCGCCGATCCGGTCTCCTGATCCCCGCTCCGGCGCGGGGAATTGTGGCGTCCTCCCCGGTGTTGACTGCCGGGGTGAGTGGTGAGGCCCTGGCAGATGATCGACCCGACTCCGGGAACGCGTACGGAACGGGTGGACAGGCCGCGGTGCGAACCTCGCGACTCCGGCGTCTGCTCCCGGCCCGCCGCCGCGCGAACACCTCGGGCAAACCGCCGCTACCCAGCGAGATATGGGTCCTGATCGGCGCCGCCTTCTGTATCGCGATGGGGTTCGGCCTGGTATCGCCGGTGCTGCCGCAGTTCGCGCTCAGCTTCGGTGTGGGGGTCGCGGCCGCCTCCGCCATCGTGAGCGCCTTCGCCGCCATGCGGTTGCTGTTCGCGCCGGTCAGCGGCCGGCTCGTGCAGCTGCTGGGGGAGCGGCGGATCTACCTGGTCGGCCTGCTCATCGTGGCGCTCTCCACCGGCGCGAGCGCCTTCGCTCAGACCTACTGGCAGCTGATGGTGCTGCGCTCGCTGGGCGGGGTCGGCTCGACCATGTTCACTGTCTCGTCGATGGCCCTGGTGATCCGGCTGTCCCCGCCTACCGAACGGGGTCGGGTCACCGGACTGTGGTCCACCTGTTTCCTCATCGGCGGCCTGTCCGGGCCGCTGATCGGCGGTGCGCTCGCCGGCTTCGGTCTGCGCGCCCCGTTCCTCATCTATGCCGTGGCGCTGCTGCTCGCCGTCGCGGTCGTCTACTTCAACCTGCGCGATTCCCACCTCGCCGAATCCGGTACCGGGCGTCAGGCGGTCACCGTCAGTTTCCGGCAGGGGCTCGCGCGCCCCGAATACCGGGCGGCCCTGTTCTCCAACTTCGCCAGCGGTGCCGCGGTGTTCGGTGTCCGGATGGCGCTCGTCCCGCTGCTCGTGGTCGAGGTCCTGGGCCAGACGCCCGGGATGGCCGGTGTCGCGCTCACTGTGTTCGCGGCCGGTAACGCGACCGTGCTGTTCTTCTCCGGACGGCTGTCCGACCGCTACGGCCGCCGCCCGCTGTTGATCTCCGGCGCGCTGGTGTGCGCGGTCGGTACCACCGGCCTGGGCCTGGCCCCGGATCTGACCTGGCTGCTGGTCACCTCGTTCGCCGCCGGGATCGGATCGGGCTTGCTCACCCCCGCTCAGCAGGCCGCCGTCGGCGATATCATCGGCAATCGCGCGCGCGGCGGCACCATGCTCGCCGGTTTCCAGATGTCGCAGGACCTGGGGACGGTCCTGGGCCCGATCGTGGTCGGTGCCATCGCGCAGCGGCTGTCCTACGGCGCCGGCCTGGCCGTCACCGGTTCGCTGCTCGCCGTCGCCGCGCTGGTCTGGCTGATCGTGCCCGAGCCGATGGATCGCGCTCCCGCTGCGCCGGAGCCCGGCAACGCCTCCGCGCCCTCCGGCATCTCTGTGTCGAAGACCTCGGCCGACGGTCCCACCACAGGCCCGGCCGGCCGCGCAACCGCGGTGAGCAGCCCGGAAACCGCAGGCCCAGCGGCCCCTCAACCGCGGTGAGCGGCCCGTAGAACCGCATCTGACCGCGGCGCGAGTGGTTCGTGCGTGACCGGTTCGCCCGGATACGGCAGAGTGGTCGGGTGAGCAACTCGCCGTCCGATTACACCCCCCGGCCGATGTCCAACCGGACCACCTACGCCCTCGGTGCGCTGGCCTTGGTCCTCATCGCGCTGATCGTCGTATTCGCCTACCGCTGGGGCGGCGATCAGGAGGCCGAGGTGCGCAACGAGGGATACGGCACGGTCCGCACCGAAGCCGTCACCGCCGCCCTGCAGAGCGACGGCGGCGTCCGGCTCGGCCGCCCCGAGGCGCCCAAGACGATCGAGATCTACGAAGACCCCATGTGCCCGTCCTGCGGCACCCTGGAAACCCTCTACGGCCAGGAAATCGCACAGAAGCTGGACGAGGGAAAACTCGCCGTCCACTACCGCTTCGTCAACTTCCTCGACCCCAAATCGTCCAGCGGCGACTACTCCACCCGCGCCATCGCCGCCCTCCAGTGCGTCGCCGATACCAGTTCCGGCGTCACCTACTCCAAATTCCACGACACTCTGTTCACCACCCGCCAGCCGGACGAAGGCTCCGAACTCACCGACGACGAACTGCTCACCATCGCGACCGAATCCGGCGCCACCGGCCCCGCCCGCGACTGCCTCACCGGCGGCGCCCGCCGCGGCCAGGTGACCGACCAGGCCGTCGCCACCCTCGACACCCTGAGCGCGGCCCTCGACGGTGCCGCCGCCACCCCGAGTGTGTTCGACGGCACCACCAAGATCGATGTCAACGAGCCGGAATGGGTCCAGCAGCTGGCGCCGTGACCTCGACGTTCACCCGAAATCCAGGCGATTTGGCTACCGGCGTCCCCGTGGTGTAGCTTCGTTCAGGCAGCCGGGGAACCGGCGGCAGACATCCGGGGCTATGGCGCAGCTGGTAGCGCACCACACTGGCAGTGTGGGGGTCAGGGGTTCGAGTCCCCTTAGCTCCACCGGAAATGTGCTGGTTATGGCAATATTTGGGCAGTCGCCCGAACGCCATCAACAAGCACGATCAACACAGGCCGGAAACGGCATCACGCCAGCCGCAGTAGTCGGCAGTCGTAGGTAGTCGTCGGCAGTAGTTGATCGGCCCCGAGAAGAGGGTGACTGGGCCCCGATGGCGGATCCACCGATCATGCGAGTTGCGGTTGGTTGAACTCGGTCGGTGTCCATCGCTGCCGGAACGCTTCGGGAGTG
>NZ_JBEXLL010000053.1:0-48255 GCF_040609955.1 Nocardia sp. NPDC004568 | reverse complement strand
CGGCGCCGTGCCGCCCGGCGCCGGGGGTTATGTCCTGCCCGCGCCGGGCACCTTCACCTCCGGTTTCGGCAGCCGGTGGGGCACCTTCCACCGCGGTATCGATATCGCGGGCCCGATCGGGACCCCGATCTACGCCGTCGCGAGCGGCACCGTGATCGACGCCGGTCCCGCTGCCGGTTTCGGCCTGTGGGTGCGGATCCGACACGACGACGGCGCAATCTCCGTCTACGGCCATATGTACGACTTCTTCGTCTCGGTCGGGGAACGCGTTCCCGCCGGAATGCAGATCGCGCGCATGGGCAACCGCGGTGATTCCACCGGACCACATCTGCATTTCGAGATCATCTTGGACGGGCAACACGTCGATCCGCAGCGCTGGCTCGCACTGCACGGCCTCTCGTACAGCTGAATCGTCTTCATCATGGCAATTAACCAGAACTCGAAAGATCACCGACGGGATCACGGGCGAAGCTCGGGATTACATCCATGTAACTCCAGGTAGGCCGAGTTTTCTCAGCAGAATAAAACCCGAGGTTATTTTTTAGTTCACCTTTCGTTAATATTCCGCAATCAATCTGTGATCTGCTCGCAACGAATCGCAAGTTCGTTTGCCGCACGGTTATCAGTTCGTCCGAACATTCCGATGCGAAGGCTCGCCCCGGTGCTGCGATACGCCGTCCGGCCGCGGACAACTGAATCCCACTTCCACAACACAAGTCATGAAGAAACAGCGCAACGACAGCGCCGGCGGCCATGATCCACGGCGGCGGATACCCTGCGCGCTGAAGGAGAGCCGTCCCATGCGTTTACGAAACCTGTTACCGCTCGTCGCCGTTGCCGCTGCCGTCGTGGTCCCCACCCAGGCCCACGCCGACGCACCCATCGCCGGTGTGCCCGCAGTCCTCCAGGCCCCCGCCCAGCAGGCACAGCAGCAGATCCGCCAATGGCAGCAGCAACTGCCGCAGCCGCTCCCGGAAACACTCGGCACACCGTCCTACTCCAACGACCTGGACGGCTGGATCCGCAACGCCCTGGCGGTACTCGGCCAGCACGGTATCCCGGCCAGCTACGACGGCATCCACCGCAATGCCATGCGTGAGTCCGGTGGTGACCCCCGAGCGATCAACACCTACGACTCCAATGCCGCGGCGGGCACCCCGTCGAAGGGGCTCATGCAGGTCATCGATCCCACCTTCGCCGCCTATCACGTGGACGGCACCGCGTGGGATATCTACGACCCGGTCGCCAATATCGCCGCCGCCTGCAACTACGCCGCCCACCGCTACGGCTCCATCGACAACGTCTTCGGGGCCTACTGATCGGTCGGCCGGGAGACCGGCCGACCCCGGTGCGGGCGAGCGCGCGCCGCGGCGCCGGCCGCACCGCCGGTCTCAGAGCGAGATACGGCCCTCGACAGCGGCCAGACCGATATCGGAGCGGTAGTGGCTCCCGGTCAATTTGATACCGGCCAGACGGTCGTAGGCGGCCTCGCGCGCCGCCGCCAGATCGACACCGGTGCCGACGATATTGAGCACCCGTCCACCCGCGGAGATCAGCGCGCCGTCGTCCCGCAATGCCGTCCCGGCATGCAGTACCGTCGCCGCGTCGTCGGTCGCCGCGTCACCGGCTCCGCTGATCACATCACCGGACCGCGGCCGACCCGGATAGTTCTCCGCGGCCAGTACGACGGTGACGGCGGCACCGGTGCGCCAGCGCGGCGCGGGTGTTTCCGCCAGGGTGCCGGTGGCGGTGGCGTACAGCAGCTCTCCGAGCGGACTGTCCAGCAGGGCGAGCACCGCCTGCGTCTCCGGGTCACCGAACCGGCAGTTGAACTCCACCACCGCGGGCCCGGCCGCGCCCATCGCCAGCCCCGCGTACAGCAGCCCGCTGAAAGCGGCTCCGCGCCGGACCAATTCGGCGGCCACCGGAGCCACCACCTCGTCGACGATCTGCTCGACCGTACCGTCCGGCAGCCACGGCAGCGGGGTGTAGGCACCCATTCCACCGGTATTGGGCCCGGTATCGCCGTCGCCCACCCGCTTGTGATCCTGCGCGGGCAGCAGCGGCACCACCGTCTCCCCGTCGACCAGGCAGAACAGCGAAACCTCCGGGCCGTCCAGGAACGATTCCAGCAGCACCGGATGCCCCTGTTCGAGCAGTTCGGCGGCATGCCCGCGGGCCACCAGACGGTCGGGTGTGACCACCACGCCCTTACCCGCGGCGAGCCCGTCGTCCTTGACCACCCAGGTCGGGCCGAAACGGTCCAGCGCCGCGTCCAATTCGGCGGGCGAGTCCACCACCTCGCTGTGCGCGGTACGCACCCCGGCGGCCGCCATCACATCCTTGGCGAACGCCTTCGATCCCTCGATCCGGGCCGCCGCCGCGGACGGACCGAAACAGGCGATCCCCGCCGCGCGCACCGCGTCGGCCACGCCCAGGACCAGCGGCACCTCCGGACCGACCACCACCAGATCCGCGGCCACCTCCCGGGCCAGCACGACCACCGATTCCGCGGAACTCGCGTCCACCGGCCGCACCTGCGCGTGCTGGGCGATACCGGCGTTGCCGGGCGCGGCGACGAGCGCGCTCACCGCCGGATCACGGCGCAGCGCAAGGACGAGGGCGTGTTCACGGGCTCCGGAACCGATGACGAGTACTCGCACCCGGACAGCTTATAGGTGCCGTATCGATCCCCGGCGGGGTAGGTTCACCGCCGATCCCGGCCCGGTACCAGCGACTTCGCCCTATCGGTGGCCATCTGTGGATGATGGAGGAAACACCTTGAAGGGGTGGACAACCCGCGTGCCGGGGCCCAGCGCTCTCGGTGCGCGCATACGGGAGGACGTGCGCAATGGGTCTGATGGACGGAATCATGGGGAATGCCGGACAGGTGGAGCCGGCCCGGGCCCAGCAGGAATACCAGCGGCTACTCGGCAACGGCGAACAGGTCTACTCCGCCTACATCCTGGTCCGCGACGCCATGCTGTTCACCAACCGACGGCTCATCCTCATCGACAAACAGGGCCTGTCCGGCCGCAAGGTGAGCTACCACAGCATCCCCTACCGCTCGATCACCCATTTCGCGGTGGAGACAGCGGGCACCTTCGACCTCGACGCGGAGCTGGTGCTGTGGATCTCGGGCACCGACACGCCGTTGCAGAAGAAGTTCAACCGCCAGGTCGACATCTACGAGGTGCAGGGAATCCTGTCGCATTTCGTCGGATCGTGAGGGTGTGGACCTCCTGGTGTCCCACTGCCCCGTAACGCCACGGACGGCGCGGCAACACTAGTCTCGCCCCATGGCATCTGTTTTCAGTGCGATCATCGCCGGTGACCTGCCGGGCCGGTTCGTGTGGGAGGATGACGAATTCGTCGGGTTCCTCACCATCGCTCCGGTGACGCAGGGGCACACCCTGGTGGTGCCCCGCAAAGAGATCGATCAGTGGCAGGACCTCGAGCCCGAGGTCTTCGCGCGCCTGAACGGGGTCGCGCAGAAGATCGGACAGGCTGTGCGCGCGGCCTGGGACGCGCCGCGGGCGGGCCTGCTGATCGCGGGGCTCGAGGTCCCGCATCTGCATGTGCACGTCTTCCCGGCGTTCACCATGGGGAATTTCGATATCTCCGGCGCCGACCCGAACCCGGAGCCGGAATCCCTCGACGACGCGCAGGCACGGATCAAGCAGGCGCTGCGCGACCTCGGCTACGGCGCGAACGTTCCCGCCTGAGTCAGATCCGGCTCCCGCTGTCGTCCCCGGCGGCGGGGTCGGCCGGCTCCGGCCGGTCGCGCGGTAACCGGACCGTGAAGGTGGTGCCCACGCCGGGTTCGCTGCGTACCTCCACGGTGCCGCCGTGCGCGGCGACCAGTGCCTGCACGATCGACAATCCGAGTCCGGTACCACCGCTGCCCCGGCTGCGCGAATCGTCGGCCCGGTAGAACCGCTCGAAAACCCGCGCGGCCTGCTCCGGTGACATCCCAGGCCCGGTATCGGCCACCTCGAGCCGGACCTCGTCCCGGTCGGGCGTCAACCGGACCGTCACCACGGCCTCGGGTGGCGTGTGCACGAGCGCGTTGTTCAGCAGGTTCGCCAGCACCTGCCGCAGCCGGGCCGCGTCGCCCGGTACCTCCGCGGTCCCGGAACCGGGCCGTACTTCGAACCGGACCGTACGCTCCGGATCCCGCCGGCCCTGCGCGGTCGCGACCGCGCGCGCACTGTGCACCGCGTCACTGGTCAAGGCCAGCAGATCGACCGGCGCGTGTTCCACCGGACGCTCGGCCTCGAGCCGGGCCAGCATCAGCAGATCCTCGACCAGCAGGCCCATCCGCTTCGATTCGCGTTCGATCCGGTCGAGCAGCATATCGGTGTCCCCGGTGGCGCCCTGCCGGTACAGCTCGGCGAAACCCTTGATCGTGGTCAGCGGCGTCCGCAACTCGTGGCTGGCGTCGGCGACGAAACGGCGCATCTTCTCCTCGGACTGCCGCGCGGCCTCCTCCGAGGCCTCGGTCGCGGCGAACCCGCGCTGGATCTGGGCGAGCATCGAGTTCAGCGATTGCGCCAGCCGGTCGACCTCGGTGTTGGTTCCACGCATCGGCACCCGCCGGTGCAGATCCCCCGCCGCGATATCGGCGGCGGTCTCCTCCACTTCGACCAACGGGCGCAGACTGCGCCTGATCACGAAATACGCGGCCACCGCCAGCACCGCCAGCACCAGCGCGCCGATCACCACTTGGAGCACCACCAACCGCTCGACGATCGCCTCGGTCTCGTCCAGCCGCTGCGCCACCACACTGGTGCCTTTGGCGTTCACCGTGTACCGGACCCGCCACTGCCCGGAATCGCCGTCGGCCGATCCGGTGGTGAAGGTCCCCGGGCGCATGGTCTGCGGTAGCTCCGGTGCGCCGTTGCCCACATCGGACTGCAGGTACAACTTGCCCGACTCGTCCTCGACCCGCGCGTAGTACGGCACCGGCGGCCGTTCTCGCCCCGGCTCCCCCGGTAGTGGTATCGGCGGCCGGCTGCCGGGCCGCGCCCACGTCTGCGCCTGCTCCTGGAGCTGCTGATCCACGCGATCGATCAACGCGGCACGCAGCGCCGAGGTCACCGCCGCTCCGGAAGCCAGCAATCCCGCGGCGGCCAGCGCGACCAGCGCCAGCACCAGCGTCACCCGCAACGGGACGGCCGCGAGCCGACCCGCCATCCCTCCGCGCCGGGCCGGAACGGCTGCCGGCGCGCGCGGCGCGGTCTCGGCCGTCACGACCGGCCGGCGGATTCGCGCATCACGTACCCGACCCCCCGCAACGTGTGGATCAGCCGCCGCGGACCGGTGTCGACCTTCTTACGCAGATACGACACATACGTCTCCACCACACCGACCTCCCCACCGAAGTCGTAACGCCACACATGGTCGAGAATCCGGGGCTTGCTCAGCACCGTCCCCGCGTTCACCATGAAATACCGCAGCAGCGTGAACTCGGTCGGCGACAACGCCACCGGCTCCCCGGCCTTGAACACCTCGTGCGTATCGTCGTCCAGCTCGATATCGGCGAACCGGATACGCGAATGCTCGCGCGCCGGCGCGGTGGTCCCCGCGCGGCGCAGGATCACCCGCAACCGCGCGACGACCTCCTCGAGACTGAACGGCTTGGTGACATAGTCGTCGGCGCCCAGCGTCAGCCCGGTCACCTTGTCCTGGATATCGTCGCGGGCGGTCAGGAACAGCACCGGCGCCTGGATACCGTCGGCCCGCAACCGCCGCAGCAGCCCGAACCCGTCCATCCCCGGCATCATCACGTCGACGATCAACGCGTCGGGCCGGAACCCGCGCGCCACATCCAGCGCCTGGGCCCCCTCGGCGGCGGACGCCACCTCGAATCCCTGGAACCGCAAACTCACGGTCAGCAGTTCCACGATCATCGCCTCGTCGTCGACAACCAGCACCCGTGCCTCGGGTGCACCGCCCTGCGCCCCACTCATGCCACCCATACTGACCCACCCCGCTGGCATCACCCTGCGCACTCGCTGTGAACAAGCTGTGTTCAATCGGGGCGCCACCGGCGCCGCGGGATCGAGGCCCCCTCGGTCCCGCGGTTCAGGGCCTCGCCGAACCCGGCATCGAGCGGGCACTGCTGTTCGTGAAAGCGATCAGACCCGAGGCCTGCCATTCACGAGCCGGCCTCGGAACCCCTAGTCCCGGTAGTCCTCGTCGTCATGGTTCCCGTCGGGCATCAGCGCCTTCCCGGCGACCTGACCCTGGGCCAGCGCGTCCAGGAACGCCCGGGCCCACCGGTCCACATCGTGGGCCAGGACCTGGCGGCGCAGCGAGCGCATCCGCCGGCGGCGGGTTTCGCGGTCGTCGGTGAGGGCGGCGACGATGGCGTCCTTGACGCTGTCCAGGTCGTGCGGGTTGCACAGGTAGGACTGGCGCAGCTCGGCCGCGGCACCGGTGAACTCGCTGAGCACCAGGGTTCCGTTGAGGCCGGAGTGGCAGGCGACGTACTCCTTGGCGACCAGGTTCATCCCGTCGCGCAGGGGTGTTACCAGCATGACGTCGGCGGCCACGAAGAAGGAGATGAGTTCTTCGCGGGCGATCGGCCGGTGCAGGTAGTGGACCACGGGGTAGCCGACCCGGGCGAACTCGCCGTTGATGCGGCCGACCTGCCGTTCGATATCGCCGCGCATCTGGATATAGCTCTCGACCCGCTCCCGGCTGGGCGTGGCCAGCTGCACCATCACGGTTTCCGACGGGTCGACACGACCTTCGGCCAGCAGTTCCTCGAGGGCGTTGAGCCTGATGTCGATGCCTTTGGTGTAGTCGAGGCGGTCGACACCGAGGAGGATGTTCTTGGGACTGCCGAGTTCGGCGCGGATGCGCGCGGCGCGTTCGCGCACCGAGCGCCGGCGGGAATGTTCGTCGAGGCCGGCGGAGTCGATGGAGATGGGGAAGGCCCCGACCCGGACCGTCCGGAATCCGACCTGGACCACCCCCATCTTCGACCGCACCCCGACGGTGCCGCGCGATGTGGGCTGACCGGCCAGGCGCCGGGCCAGGTACAGGAAGTTCTGGGCGCCGCCGGGGAGGTGGAAGCCGATCAAATCGGCGCCGAGCAGTCCCTCCACGATCTCGGTGCGCCAGGGCATCTGCATGAACAGTTCCACCGGCGGGAACGGGATGTGCAGGAAGAAGCCGATGGTGAGGTCCGGCCGCAGCATCCGCAGCATCTTGGGCACCAGTTGCAGCTGGTAGTCCTGCACCCACACCGTGGCGCCCTCCGCGGCGACCTTCGCGGTCTCCTCGGCGAAACGCCGGTTCACCTGGACGTAGGCCGACCACCAGGTCCGGTTGTAGACGGGACGGACGATGACATCGTGGTACAGCGGCCACAGGGTGGCGTTGGAGAAGCCCTCGTAGTAGTCGGCGACCTCCTGCGCGGACAGCGGTACCGGATGCAGTTCCAGCCCGTCCTCGACGATGGGGTCGACCTCCACATCGGGGACACCGGCCCAGCCGACCCAGGCGCCCCGGTTGCTGCGCAGCACCGGCTCCAGCGCCGTCACCAGACCACCCGGGCTGCGTTTCCAGCGGCTGCTGCCGTCGGGCAGCTTCTCCAGATCGACCGGCAACCGGTTGGCCACCACCACGAAGCCGGAACCGGCTCCGCGTTCGCGCAGCGGTTCGGCATCCACCGCCTCGGGGACAGCCTCCGCCGGGTCGATGGGACTACCTGCCGGCCCGGAGCCGTTATGCTCTCCGGGCCGGTCCGCGGACACGGCGCTTTCATCCTCGAAGGTGGAATCGCTGGACGGCTGATCGGTCATCTGGTCCACTCACGCATCCTTTGCGCGGCGCTGAACGCCATGTAGTTGTGTGTGGGATCCGCCGACGTCGCCGTTGGCGCCGGCGGCTGTTTACTCGGTGCGAGCCCCGGGGCCGATACCGAGCATCGACAGGAGCATCCGGCATTCGTCGGCATCGGCGGCATAGGCGGCCACGACCCGCTGCGCCTGACGAGCGGTCTCGTCGGCGAGGGGTTCCAGATCGTCGTCGGCGATACCGTTGGCGCTGCTCTTCGCGGCCATCTCAGTCCTCCCGGCAGGTGCGCTTGTATGTGAAATGTCAATGGTATCTGTCCGGGGAAGTGGTCGCTTCCGGCGCGGGTAACGTGGCGGGGCCCCCCGGGCTATACCTTTGGCAGCAGAAACGATGAGGAAGGGGCCCGCAGCATGCCGTTGGCCACGGTGAACGGAATATCGCTCAACTATCAGGTCAAGGGAGACCGCGCCAAGGGCACCGACGTCAAAGGCGGCGGTCCGCTGGTGGTGCTCGTCATGGGTACCGGTAGCCCCGGCCGGGTGTGGGAGCTGCACCAGGTGCCGGCGCTGCTCGCGGCCGGATACCGGGTGTGCACGTTCGACAACCGGGGTATCGCTCCCACCTACGAGGCCGCCGACGGGATGACCATCCACGAGATGGTGGCCGATACGGCGGCCCTGATCGAATTCCTCGACGAGGGGCCCGCGCTCGTGGCCGGTACCTCGATGGGCGCCCGGGTGGCACAGGAGCTCGCGCTCGCGCGCCCCGAACTGGTGCGCAAGGCGGTGTTCCTCGCCGGGCACGGCCGGCTGGACCAGTTCCAGAAGACACTGTCGCTGGGCGAGCACGAGATGGACGCGAACGAGGTGCGGTTGCCGGCCAAGTACGAGGCCGCCCTGACCGCGGTGATGAATCTCTCGCCGGCCACCATGGCCGATACGAACAAGGCCCGCGACTGGCTGGATCTGTTCGAGTTCACCGGTGGACCCGTGCCGCCCGGAATCCGCGCGCAGCGCCGGATGGACCACGAGTTCGACCGCCTGCACGCCTACCGCGATATCCGGGTGCCGTGCCTGGCCGTCGGTTTCGCGGACGACCGGATGATCCCGCCGTACCTGGCCAGAGAGGTCGCCGACGCGATCCCGGGCGGCCGCTACCAGGAGGTTCCCGACGCCGGTCACTACGGCTATCTGGAGCGTCCGGACGCGGTGAACAAGATCTTGCTGGAATTCTTCGCCGCCTGAGGGGAGGGCCCACAGCTAACGCCGAGCTTGCTAGTGTCGACACATCGTTTGGGTTCGCGACACGGCAGCCGGATATCAGACCCGAGCCGCCGGGGTGGGCCCACACAGATCCGAATCCACAACCCATGAGCACCCCAGTGAGGTGAAATGAGCACCAACCCGTTCGACGACGAGGACGGCCGCTTCTTCGTACTGGTCAACGACGAAGAACAGCACTCCCTGTGGCCCGCCTTCGCCGAAGTGCCGGCCGGCTGGCGGGTGGTCTTCGGTGAGGACAGCCGCGCCGCCTGTGTGGAGTACGTGGAGCAGAATTGGACCGATATGCGGCCCAAGAGCCTGCGTGACGCCATGGCGGCCGACGAGGCGGCCCGCAAGTAGGCCGGATCTCCACGGGCCCGGCCGACGCGGGCTCCGCCTTTGGCGTGCGACTCCCTTCGCGGGCTCCGCGCGCCGAAGGCGTGAGCCCGCTGGCCGGGCTTTACATTTCGCGAACTCCCGAACCGCACCGTATGATCGGCTGCCGGGCGACCGTGTTCGCGGGCCCCTCCGCCGCCTTGGCGCAACTGGCAGCGCAACGTACTTGTAATGCGTAGGTTGTGGGTTCGAGTCCCACAGGCGGCTCCGCTCATTCCGGCCCACCGACATGTCGGTGGGCCGGAGTACTTTTCGCGCCATGAGGCACTGCCGGGGGTGTTCCGCGCTGTTGACCAAACGCAGCCAGAAGTTGTACTGCACGACGAGCTGCCAGCAGGCCACGCAGCGTGCGGATAAGACTCGCCTGTGGCTGGCGACAGGCGAGGCCGAGGTGGGTAGCTACCAGGGCCATTACATACGCGACTATCTCGCGCTGGCTCAGGACGGTCGCTGCGCGATATGCGGGATCGGCGGCGAATGGCGCGGAAAGCCCCTGGCGTTCGTACTCGATCATATCGACGGCGACCCGACCGCAAACCGGCGGGAAAACCTACGCCTCGTCTGTCCGAACTGCGATTCACAGCTGCCGACCTACAAGAGCCGTAATCGTGGTCGGGGCCGACATCTGCGTCGTACCCGCTATGCACGTGGCGAGTCGTACTGACCCATTCGGGTCGTCTTCTACCGGCCAGATCGGCCCTGCGACCCCACACCGGCAGCAGCTAGCGATCCAAAGGCAACTGAGACAACATTGCTGGCCTCAGCTTCAGTTCCCTGACGGGGAACGGACGCGACCCCGAGCCAGCGGCGGATGAGGTTCGGATCGATGCCGTGCTCATCGGATGCACGCGAGACAAAATGACGGCCATAAACTTTTTCAACTGCCTGTAAAAATAGCCGTGGCGCCTCGCGGGCTACCTCCACGGGCTCATTCGTCCGCCAGCCCTGGGAAGACATTTGAATGCTCAAGCTACGATACCGCGCTGGTGAGATGACTCCGATATCCTTGGCCCGCCGGACGATAGCCGCCACCGAGATGCCATAATCTGCTTTTATACGCAGGTAGCCGTGCAGCGAGAGCGTTTCAGACACTCGCTCGGCAACTACCCGTTGTGGCAGCAGCAACGCGCCACCAAAACGAAAAGCGCGAGATTCCTCTAGACTCCGCGTGCTTCCTATAGGCGAAGCAAGCTGCCGGTCAAAAATCCAATGAGCGGCTTCATGCCCGAGACTTAGGCGCTGCACAGCCCCTGGCAGCTGAGTCGTCAAGGCGATCAACGGTCGCTCGGTACCGGCATTTGGCCGCGAAACTCCAACATGATCCGATGCGCCCTCAAAGCTGTCGTCCAGGTCGTTGACCACACCGACGCCATGGCGTTCCAACAGCCGGGTGACGTTCTTAACCGGCTCGTCAGGGCCAAGCCCAGCCGAGCGCCGCAGCGCTTCGGCGCACTCCTCGGGGTCATTGTCGAACTCTTTTGGATCCGGAAGTCCGCTCGTGCGGAATCCGGATTCAGCGGATATCGCATTGAACAGCCGAGCAGCTTCGGAATATAGACGTTTGACACGCCGCTCATCACGAGCACTGGCGCGAGCACGTTTGCGGAATGTGAACTGCCCTACGTCGGTGACACCGTCCGTCACGGCGAAGAAGGACATAGGCAACGAGTACGTCCGGCACAACTCGAGAGCAAGTCCCTGCGGTAAGCCACGGGTGCCGTTCTGAACGCGCGACAAAAATGTCTGCGATACTCCGGCAGCCAGGGCGAGATCCTGCTGCGTCAACTCCTTCAGATCACGTAGGGCTTGAAGACGTGAGCCTAGGAGTGCACAGTTATCCGCACCGGTCATCCGTCATTTTCTTCGCGGTCGATTTGCGCAGTGCCGAAAAAGTCTTCGTCATCTACATCGCCTACGAACGTCATGCTCGTGAATATATCGCCACCCGGCTTCAACGCGATATCGAGGTCGAAGGGCACAGCTTTGCCATAGACGCCAGGGGCGAGCGGCCGGACTATGCGCAACGTAAAGCCCTCGCTGACCGAAGCGCTTTTCGCGTAGTCCCAGAGGAGCAGAAGTTCATACACCGATAGCTCGGCGTCCGCCGGGCGCAACTCCGACCGACTGAACAACACTCCCTGGCGCCACGCTTCTCGCCGGGCGCGGTTCTTACCTGCAACAGGCACTCCGCTGGGATATGTTCTCCGGCGTTCCTTCAGGAAGCGCAGCTTGAGACCAAGCGCCGGTGCCGAGAGGTACAACTGCCCCATGGCGGCAGGATTGCCGTCAACATTCCACTGTGGAGGAAGCCCCTCTTTCTCGAGGTACTCGCGGAAGGCGATCCGCGCAGCCAAGGGCCGGAAGTGAGGGTACTTGGCGTGCCCAAATCCCCTCGCCCGCGCCTCGGCGTCAGCCAACGCGGACGCAACGCCCTCATACATGCGAGGCGCCAAGACTTCGGCCTGACTCACCACAACGCTCCGCATTTCATTGGGCGTCATATTATGACCTCTCTGCCGTGTCACGTCATAATATGGTAGCCGATGAAAGACTGCGAATCTTGAACCGCGGTGTCCGCCGCCGACCCTCACCCGGCTCGATCGACAGCACCTCCACATGGCAAGAGCATCGAGCCGTTTATCGACCAGGGCTTGAACTCGGTGCCGGGCTTGCTGCCCGAGTAGAGCTATCGTCGATTTACTGGCCAGGTAGTCGGTTAACGGTCAGATCGGGGTGACCGAGGCGACCAGCCAGCGATCGTCGGATTTGTCGAGCGCGACCCGCACCCGGCTACCGGTGGTGGTGCCCTGCGGGCTTTCCTTGCTGGTGGTGACCTGGTTGAGGAAGAGCAGCACCACGGCGTGCGCACGGTCGGCCGAAACCACTCCCCCGGCCTGTGTGGTGGCCTTGACGGTGAGTTCCTTCTCCTTGGCCCCCGGCACGATCGCCTTGTCGATCAGCTCGAGATAGTCGGCCTTGAAGTCGGGTGCCAATTCCTCGGCGGTTTTCGGGAGTTCCTGGTCCACCGTTTGGAATTCGTAGCTGAACATGGCCGATACCGTGCGGGTCGCCGCGGCCACGGCATCGGTGCGGGACTGCTCCGACTGCCGATAGTCCCAGTACCGGTAGCCGCCGATCCCGGCCACCACCGCCGCCGCCACCACGACCACCGCGGTCACGCCGGCCAGGATCTTGTTACGCACGCTCATTCTCGGTTCCTGTGTTCGATTGCGCCGCCTCCGGCGCCGCGGGTCGGGGCCCTCGTGACCCCGGTTCTTCACTCCGACGCTCAGTCGCTGCGCTCCCTCGCTCTGTCGCTCCAGAACCGGGGCGGGCCCCGACCACGTATGCCGACCATCCGGAGAAGGTGAAAGGGGCTTGCAGAAGCGCACCCTGACCAGCCTGGGTAGGCTCACGACACTGTAAGTGCTCAACCCCGGTCATGCCACGAACTTGACGTCCGAGGCGGTCAGCGTGCCGTCCTCGGCCCGCTGCACGGTCACCCGGAACCGGTAGAACCGCTGCTGCTGTTCCTGCGACCCCGCGTTGGTGAGCGTCTGCTTCGCCGCCACCAGGATCACCGCCGAGTTCCCGTCGTCGCGTTCGACCGCGGCCTCCACCACCTCGCCAGTGGAGACGACCTTGGCCTGTTTCACGATTTCGGTGAACGGGTCCACCCGGCCGTCGAATTCGGTTTTGAATTCACCGGAGGCCATGGTGAGGATGCGGTCGATATCCTCCTTGGCGGTATCGGCGCGGATGGTGGTCAGGTTGAGTACCGTCTGCCGCGCGGTGGCCACGTATTCCGACCGGCGTTCGTCGCGCTGCTGGGTGGACTGCACGGCGAACACCGAGACCACGGCGGCGCCGACCAGCCCGATCACCAGCACAGCCGCCGCGGCGAGGGCCACGGCCCGTTTCCACGACCGGCCGGACGCCGGAGTCTCCGTGGTTCCGGCCTCGTCGGCCGCGGAGTCGTCGCCGGCCTGCTCTGTCGAATCGGTGGCCGCACCGGCTTTCGTCAGCCGCACGGTGTCCGCCGAACTCTCCGCTGCCCCGGCGGACTCCGGCGCCCCTTCGGCAGCTTCATCCAGGGTGACCTTGTCGGTGACGGGCTCGGCAGTGGATTTCTCGCCGGCCCCGACCGTCTCTTTCTCGGTCGTCGCGGCGGCGGGCTCCGTTTCCGCAGTCTTCGCGGACGCTGCTCCGGCCTTCGGGGCGGCGGTTCCGGTCTGCTCGGCGGAACCCGTTGTTTTCCCGGTGGCGACCGTCGCCGCGGCCGCTTCCTCCGCCGCGCCGGGGTCGGTGGCTCCGGTTTCGAGCTTCTCGGTCGCCGGGGACTCGGCCGGGGGCGGGCCCGCGGTGCGGCTGGCCCGGCGGCGGGTGCGGCGCGGGTCCTTGGTTTCGCTCATCGTTGCTGCTCCTCGAACATTGCCTGCCAATCCGCGGGTACGGTGCCCGAACCGCCGGGGGCGATATCGCCCTGACGGTAGCTGCGGCCGTCGCTGCTGGTGTAGACCCCGGTGGCCGGATCGTAGGAGAGAGCGGCAGCGGGGGTGCTTGCGCCCGAGAAACTAGCAGGTGCCGGGGGTACTCCCGCAACCCCCGGCGCCGTGTCGGGGGCGGCCGCGGGCGCCACCGGCGCCGGCGGTTCGGTCGGGGCGACCGGCTGCGGCGGCCCGAAGGGCGGGTTGGTGCCGAGCGGAACGTAGCCGGTGCGGCACAATTCGGGGCTCGGTGCCCGGCGGCCGGGATATTCCATACAGGGCGTATTGCGGATACCGCGGACCGCGGTCTTGTCGTCCTGCGGCACCTTGCAGTACAGGCCCTCGGGCGTGTCGATGGTGTCGAGTTCGCTCGGATCGCGGCGCTGGTCGGGCGGCAGGAAGCCGGTGGTGCACGGCGGCGGGTCGTTGAGCACGGTCATGAAGTCGACCAGCGCGCCGTATTCCATCGGCCCGCGGACCGCAGTGAGCAGGGCCGCGATCAGCGGCGGATACACCACCAGGATCTGTTCCAGGCCGGAGTGGTAGGTGACACCCACCTGGCCCAGACTCACCAGATTGTTCAGCAGCAGTGGCAGTGTCGGCCGCAGATCCTCGAACTGCCGGGTCACTCGCTGGAGCGCGGCCGGCCCGTTGGCGAGAATATTGCGCAGCGCTGGATCATGGGCGCGCAGCGTGTCGGTGACGGTCGCCAGATCCCGGGTCCAGGAGCGGATCGCGGCATCGGAGTTCACCTGGGTGTCCAGCAGCGGCCCGATCTGCTCGATCAGCTGTTTGGTCGGGCCCACATTGTCGTTGGCCTCCTGTACCAGCAGCGACGCGGAGTCGATGAAACGCTGCAGATCCGGTCCGGCGCCGTTGAATGCCCGGAACGCCTCGTCGATGACCTGCCGCAGCCGGGTGTCGGCGACGCTGGCCAGCAGGCGGTCGGCCTGGTCCAGCAGCGCCCCCACGTCCTGTGGGAGTTCGGTGCGGTCCACCGGGATGACGCTGCCGTCGTAGAGGTTGGCGTCTCCCGGATCCGGGGGCGGCACCAGGTCGACGTACTGCTCGCCGATCGCCGAGACGCTACGGATCAGCGCCGAGGAGTCGGCGGGGATCTTGTAGTCGCTGTCGACCGACAGCTTCGCTTCGACGCCCTCGGTGGTGAGCCGGACCTCGCGGACCACCCCCACGTTGGTGCCCCGGTAGGCGACATTGGCGTTCTGGTAGAGCCCGCCGGTGGCCGCCAGTTCCACCGTGACCTCGTAGCGGCCGATCCCGAGCAGTGCGGGCACGCCCACATAGGTGCCGCCCATGACGGCCAGCCCGACCACGGTGAGGATCGCGAAGATCGTCAGCTGGATCCGGACGAAACGGGTGAGTGTCACGGGCCCTCGCCCCCTTGCGGCTGCGGCCCGGGCACCGGCACCGTGAGCCCGGGGATGGCGGGCAGGCCGGGAATCGGCGGCAGCCCTGGAATGGTCGGTTGCGGCTGTTCCCCGGCGGCCGGCGCGGGCGGCGGCGGTGCCAGCGGGGTGGTCAGCGGGTTGCCCTGCTGGCCGGCGGGTCCGGCGACCTGCCCGAGCGCGACCTCGACGCCGCCGAACATACCGCCGAGACCGGTTCCGGTGAGGAAGTTGGAATCCAGCCGGGCGCCGGTGAGGTCGACGGTCATGAACAGGTTCAAATAGTCGCCCTTGATCGCCTTGTCCAGGTTCTTCAGCGGGAACGGGAAGGAGGCGATGATCTTCAGCGATTCGGTGAGATCGGCGCCGGTGTCGGCGAGGGTCTGCAATACCGGGGCCAGGTTGGCCAGGTTCGCTTTCAGGTTGTCACCGCTCGCGGCGATCAGGCGGTTCACCACATCACTGAGCTCACCGAGTTTCGTGATGGTGGTCGTGATGTTCTGCCGCCGGTCGGCGAGCACGGTGAGCGCCGGATGGATCTCTTCGATGGCCGCGGCCACCACATCGGTCTGCTGGACGAACTGCCCGCTGACCCGGTCCAGGCCCTCCATCGCGGCGATGATGTCGCCCCGCTGCGCGTCGAGATTGCGGATCAGATCGTTCATCTGCGGAATCAGGTCGCGCACCTCGTCCTCGTTGCCGACGAGCGCTTTGTTGAGTTCGGTGGTGATGTTCTCCAGTTGCGAGATACCGCCGCCGTTGAGCACGACCGACAGCGAGGACAGCACCTGTTCGGTGGTCGGGTAGACCCCGGCCCGGTCCAGCGGGATCACATCGCCGTCGGCCAGGCGGCCTTCCGGCGGCACTCCGGTCGGCGGTGCCAGCTCCACATGGTTGCTGCCGAGCAGGCTGGTCTGACCGATCTTGGCGGTGGAGTTGGCCGGCAGCACCACGCCGGGATTCAGCGATACCGTGACCAGCGCGTGCCAGTCCTCGATCTCGATATCGGTCACCGAGCCGACCGCCACGTCGTCGACGCGCACCGGTGAGTTCCGGGTCAACGTGGTCACATTCGGCATCTGGATCCGGACCTTGTAGGAACCTTCGCCGGTGCCCTCGGTACCGGGCATGGGCAGCGAGTTGAGTCCGTCGTACTGGCAGCCCGTGGCCGACAGCGCCAGTGTCAGCCCCGCGGCCACCGCGGCGATCCGGCGCCGGGCCCCCGGGCCCCGCAGCTCGAGCCGGCGCATCATCGCCCTCCTCCGGGCAGACCGGGAATCCCGGGCAGTTGCACACCGGGGATGGCCAGCCCCGCGACACCGGCCGGCACGGTGATCGGCGCCGGTTCGGGCGCGGCCGGCGGGCCCACCTTCTGCGGATCCACTTTTCCGGCCAGATCCGGTGTCGTGTATTGCAACTGGTTCGGGAACGCCGTGACACCGGTCGCGGGGTTGGTCATGATGGGCAGGTAGTTCATGGCCAGCGAACTGAGCACCGGGGCGAGATACTGAGCGCACAGGTCCGCGCTGGTCTCGGACTCGTTCTGTTCGAGCGCGCGGACCGAACCGCACAGGAAACTCAGTGGATCGGCGAAGTTGTTCAGGGAGATGGCGCCGGTCAGCGTGCCCTGGGCGGGTTTGTAGATCTGGTAGAAGTTCACCAGCGCGGTCGGGCCCGAATGCAGCGCCTGTTCCAGTTGCGGTCGCTTGTCGACCAGGATCTGGGTGACATCGGCCAGCCGCTGCACGCCTTCGGTGAGTTCGGTGCCGCTGCTGTCCAGGAACCGGTGCACATCGCCCAGCGCCAGATCCAGGTTGTCCAGTCCGGCGCCGAGATCCTGCGATACCCCGGCCAGTACCGACGACACCGAGGCCAGCCGGCCACCGAACTCCACGATCTGATCGTTGCTCTTGGACAGCACGTCCACGAACTTCTGCAGATTCCGGATGGTGCCGAACAGGTCGGTGCGGCCGTCGGACAGGGTGGTCAGGGTGGCCGAGAGCTCGTGCAGAGTGGCGCGGAACCGGTCGCCGTTACCGTCGAGGTTGTCGGCGGCGGTGTCGACGAACCGGCCGAAGGAGCCCTGCGGGTCGTCCCCGACCGGGCCGAGAGCGGTGGACAGTTTGTTCAGCTCGGTTTTGATGTCGTCCCATTCGACCGGGACCGCGGTGCGGTCGATCGGGATCACAGCGCCGTCCCCGAGGGTGTCGCCGCCGGTGTAGGCGGGCGCGATCTGGATGAACCGGGCCGAGACCAGCGACGGCGCGATGATCACCGCCCGCGCGTCGGCGGGCAGGTCGATGCCGCCGTCCACCGACATTGTGACCTTCACCTGGTCCTTGCCCGGTTCGATGGTGTCGATCCGGCCGATCGGCACACCCAGCACCCGCACCTCGTCGCCCGCGTACAGGCCACTGGTGGAGGTGAAGTAGGCGGTGACCTCGTTCTTGGTGATCCGCTGGTAGGCCGTGTACCCACCGAAGGCGACCAGCGCCACCACCACGACACCGGCAACGATCGCCACCCACTTACGTGGCACGGCCCGAACCTTGTCCGTCAGAGTCGACACAGAATCCTCCTCGGAGCAGATTCACGCGGCCCGCAATGCCCGGAACGAGACGAAGTCATCGCGGCATCACTCCTTCTCGAAGCAGATTCACGCGGTCGGCGGAGGACGTGGCGAAGGCGGAGGTATCGCACCTCATCGCGGCGGCTCCTGGACGGATGGGCCGATCTTGGGACCGGGTTCGAGCAGATAGGCGCGCAACGATTCGGGCAGATGCTGCGGCCACACCAGCGCGTCCACCAGCGGGTGCAGCGTCTCACTGCTGGCATTGACGACGTAGGCGTTGAAGTACGGTCCGCTGCCGACCTGTTCACCGAGCGCCGCGGCGAAGGGGCCCAGGCCGTCGAGCGCGCCGTTGATGTTGTCCCGGTTGCGTTCCAGCAGGTCCAGCACCGAGTTGAGTTTGTCCAGCGCCGGCTGCAGCTGGGCCTCGTTGTCGTGCACCAGCCCGGACAGCTGCTGGGCGAGCGCGTTCACGTACACGATCATCTGGCTGATCGCGGTCCGCCGCCGGTCCAGTTCGCCGAGCAGCTGATTACCGTCCACCAGCAGGGCGTTGATGGAATCGGCGCGGTCGGCCAGGATCTTGGTGACGTCCTGGGCGCGGGTCAGCAGATCCGACAGCGCCTGGTCGCGGGCGTTGATACTGCGGGAGAGCGCGGTGACGCCGTCCAGCGCGGACCGCAGCGGCGCGGGTGTATCGGCGAAGGCGGCCGACAGCGTGTCCAGTGTCTGGTTCACCTTCTCCAGATCCAGGTCGCCCACCGTGCCGGCCAGATCGCTGAGTGCTTCGTTCAGCGAGTACGGCGAGGTGGTGCGGCCGAGCGGGATGGTGTCGGTGACCTTCAGTGCCCCGTCGCCGGCCGGGGCGACGGCCAGCGATTTACGGCCCAGCACCGTATTGGTCTTGATGGCGGCCGAGGTCTTGTCGCCGAGCACGATCGATTCGTCGAGGCTGAACCGTACCAGCACCTGCGCGCCGTCCAGGCTCACATCCTCGACCTTGCCCGAACGCACCCCCGCGACCTCCACGTCGTCACCGGTCACCAGACCGCCGGCGTCGGCGAAGTAGGCGGTGAACGTGGCACCGCCGCGGATGAAGGGCAGACGTTCGAACTGCAGGGCCGACAGCGCGACCGCCACGGCGAGCACCAGTCCGACGACGCCGATGGTCACCGCGCGCGATTGCTCTCTCATTCGCTGGCACACCTTCCGGTCGTCTGCTCACCGGGTAGTTCGAGCAGCAGCGGTTTCCCGTCCGGACCGTCGATCAGGAAGTTCGTCCGGCATACGTACAGCTGCAGGAAAGAACCATAGGAACCGATGCGGATCAGCTTGCGGTAGGTGGCCGGCAGTTTGTCCAGCACCCACTGCACGGTGTCCGAACCGTTGTCGAGGTTGGTGGCCAGCCGGCCGGTCTGCGCGACGGTCGCCGCCAGATCGGGGCGGGCCTGCGCCAGCAGATCGGTGGTGGCGGCGGTGGCGTCGGCGATACGCGGCAGCGCGGCACCGATCGGGTCGCGGTCGGCGGCCAGCCCGCTCACCAGGCGGCGCAGTTCGTCGATGGTGGTGGCGAACTGGTCACCGCGGTCGTCGATGGTTTTCAGCACCGAGTTCAGGTTGTCGATGACGCTGCCGATGAGCGCGTCCCGGTCGGCGAGGGTTCTGGTGAACGATCCGCCGCTGTTGAGCAGTTCGACCAGCGTGCCGCCCTGACCCTGGAAGATCTGCAGCAGCGCGTTGGTCAGATCGTTGACCTGCGCCGGATTCAGCCCGCGCAGTAGCGGTTTGAACCCGCCGAGCAGCATGTCCAGATCGAGTGCGGGTGCGGTCTTGTCCAGTCCGATGGTGCCGCCCTTGTGCAGGGTGGTCGCCTCACCGGGCCCCTCCATCAGTTCCAGATAGCGGTCGCCGACGAGGTTCTCGTAGCGGATGGTCGCGCGGGTACTGGTCAGCAGCTTGTATTTCGTGTCGACATCGAACTTCACGTGCGCGTGGTATTCGTCGTCGACCTTCACCGACGACACCGACCCGACCGGCACACCGGCAATCCGGACCTTGTCGCCGGGCAGCATGCCCGAGGCGCTGGTGAAGACCGCGTGGTAGCCGGTCTCCCGGGAGAAACGCATCTGCGAGAAGACCACCGCCAACCCGGCGAAGATCAGGGTCATCACCAATGTGAAGACGGCGAGTTTGACGGTGGTACCGGTGTTCCTCATGGCTGTCCCACCCCCGGGAGTCCGGCGAACAGTACCTGGAAAACCTTGGGGGCGTTGAGTTGCAGCTTCGTCACGGGCGTGTACGGATGCCCCTCCGACGTGTCGGTGACGACGTAATCGGAATGACTGTCCGGCACCCGGTCGAGCAGACCCGCGCACCGCGGCCCGCCGGTGGCGTTCACCTTCGGCAGATCGTTCGGATAGGTGTAAGGCGGAGACCCGTACATGAATCCCGTGTTCAGGGCGACACCTTCCTGTCCGCCGCCGAAGACCGCCTCACCGAGCGGCAGCGCCTTGGCACTACCGCCGATCAGGCAGAACAACGCTTCCTTGTACCCGTTCAGCAGCTCACCGGTCGGACGCAGCAGATCCAAGGCCGTATTGATCTGCGCCTCGTTGTCGCGCAGCACCGCACCCGTGGTGTCGGCGAGACCGGTGATATTCGCCAGCAGGGAGTCGACATCGGATTCGGATTCGGTGAGCGTGCGGCTGCTGACCGTCGCGCCGTCCGCGGTCCGCAGCAGATCACCGGAGACATCGGCGTAGAGGTTGCTCACCGCGGCCGTGGTGTTCAGGTCGCGCTGCAGGGTGGGCAGCATCGGGTTGATCTCCCGCAGGTAGGCGTCGCTGTCGGCGAGCAGCTGCCCGAGGCTAACGCCGCGGCCCTGCAGTGCCGTGCCCAGGGCGGTCAGCGTGGCGCTCAATTTCTCCGGCTGCACATCGGCGAGGACATCGCTGAGGTGCTGGAACAGCGTGTTGAACTCGACGGTCACCTGATCGGCCGCCAACAGCGCGCCCGGTTGCAGGGATTTCGCGGCGGGCTCCTGCGGGATCACGAAGTTGATGTACTTGGCCCCGAATACCGTGGTCGAACGAATATCGACGGTGGAATTGGCCGGGACCAGGTGCAGCAGGTCCGGGTTCAGCGCCAGTCGCAGATTCGTACCGTCGGGCGTGCGGTCGATTCCGGCCACCCGCCCGATCTGCACCCCGCGCACCTTCACCTTGGCGTCCGGGTCGAGGACCAGGCCGCTGCGCGGCGCGGACACGGTCACCTCGACGCTCGGGGTGAAACCGCCGAAGAACATGGTCAGCGAGACGGTCACGGCCGCCACGGCCGCCAGCACCATCCCCACCCCGGCCAGTTTCAGCCCGGCCTTCTCGCGGACCGCCGTCCAGCGATTCGCCCCGATGGGGGCCCAGGGGTCTTCGCCACCGCGAGACGACCCACCCGCGGTGGCGTTCGACGCCCCTGTCCCCTTGCTGTTCGCTCGCATCAGTCCCGTCATCGCGGCTATCCGGAAAGGTTGAAGTTGCCGGAGGTGCCGTAGACGGCGAGGGAGATCAGCAGGGTCACCGTGACCACGGCGACCAGCGAGCTGCGCACCGCGTTACCCACCGCGACGCCCACCCCCACCGGGCCGCCGGCCGCGTTGTAGCCGTAATAGGTATGGATCATCATCACCGCCAGCGCCATGAAAATGGCTTGGGCGAACGACCACAGAATGTCGCTCGGAATAAGGAATGTGGAGAAATAGTGGTCGTACACACCGGCCGACTGACCGTAGATGACGACGGTGGCGAATCGGCTGGCGATGAACGACGCGATCACGGCCAACGCGTAGAGCGGCACGATCGCGATCATTCCGGCGAGCACCCGGGTGCCCACCAGGTACGGCACCGGCCGGATCGCCATGGATTCCAGGGCGTCGATCTCCTCGGCCACCCGCATGGCCCCCAGCTGCGCGGTGGAGCCCGCCCCGATGGTGGCCGCCAGGCCGATTCCGGAGATCACCGGGGCGGCGATGCGGACATTGAGGAACGCCGCGAAGAAGCCGGTCAGCGCCTCGACACCGATATTGCCGAGCGAGCTGTAGCCCTGCACGGCGATGGTGCCGCCGGAGAAGAGGGTCAGGAAGCCGACGATCACCACGGTGCCGCCGATCACCGCCAGCGCGCCGCTGCCCATGCTGATCTCGGCGATGAGCCGGATCGTTTCGGTGCGATAGTGCACCAGCGCGCGCGGCATCGAGCCGATCGCCTTGCCGTAGAACACCGCCTGCTTGCCGAGGTTGTCCAGGGAGGTGGACCAGCGACGGACGCGGCGGACGAATTTCGGGAAGCGGGACTGGATGATCACCGAGGCCGACATATCACCGCACCGCGAATTTGAGGCCGACGGCGGTGACCACGACGTTCACCACGAACAGCGCCATGAAGGCGAAAACCACTGTCTGGTTCACCGCATCACCGACACTTTTGGGACCACCTTTGACATTCAAACCCAGATAGCAGGCCACCAGGCCGGCGATCAAGCCGAAAAGGCCGGCCTTGACCGCGGAGATGAGCAATTCGGGAAGATGGGTCAGCAGGGTGATGCCGTTGACGAACGCGCCGGGATTCACGTCCTGCAGATAGACCGAGAAAAGGAACCCGCCCACGATGCCGATGGTGCACACCAGGCTGTTCAGCAGCAGCGCCACGAACATCGACGCCAGCACCCGCGGGACCACCAGGCGGTGGATGGGGTCGATACCGAGCACCTTCATGGCGTCGATCTCTTCACGGATGGTGCGGGCCCCGAGGTCCGCGCAGATGGCGGTGGCGCCGGCCCCGGCCACGATCAGCACGGTGACGATCGGGCCGACCTGGGTGACCGCGCCGAAGGCCGCACCCGCGCCGCTGAGATCGGCGGCGCCGATCTCGCGCAGCAGGATGTTCAGGGTGAAGCTCACCAGCACGGTGAAAGGTATGGCCACGAGCAGTGTCGGGATGATGGACACTCGCGCGACGAACCACGACTGATCGATGAACTCGCGCATCTGGAACGGCCGGCGCAGACTGGCCCGGGCCACGGCCGCGGCGAGTTCGAAGAATCCGCCGACGGCCCGCAATGGCACGGTAAGGACCTCGGTCACTGATGATCCTCCTTGCCCGACTACTGGTCCCGCTGGCGGCAGCTCGGAGTACAACCCGGCGCACGCCCCGCTAAGTAGAACACGTTCATTTCCTATTTGGGGCCATTTTGAGGCTTCTGAACTGGAAACTTGTCTCAATCCCAGACAGCGGGATTGAAACAGGATTCATACGCCTTGAGCATCATTGTGCGAGGCCGGGCACAGTCGATCACTCTGTTTACCAATGACTGGACGGTTGTTCAACTCTCGCCGGGCGCATCCGGGGCCGAAACCCCGCGACGCGCGCCGACGCCGGCGCTCAACCCAGTTCGTGCAGAGCCGTTGCAGAGAACGTACGACCTTCTTCGCGCCCGGCGAAGTAACCGGTCAGCGTGGTGGCCAGATCGTCACCTGACCACTGCGCGCCCGCGGCGTCGAACCGCTGCTCGACCTCCGGCGCGGCCATCAACGCGACCATGGGTCCGTACACCACGAACACCTGGCCGTTGACCGCGTCGGCCGCGGGAGAGGCCAGGTAGGCCACCAATCGCGCCACATGCTCGGGCGAGAGCGGATCGACCTCGCCTTCGGGGGCCGCGCTGAAGACCTGTTCGGTCATGGCGGTGCGCGCCCGCGGGCAGATGGCATTGGCCCGGACACCGAACCGGTTCAGCGCGCGCGAGGCCGACAGCGTGAGGGCGGTGATACCGGCCTTGGCGGCGGCGTAGTTCGCCTGACCTTCCGGACCGAGCAGCCCGGCCTCCGACGAGGTGTTGACGATCCGGCCGTAGACCGGCGCACCGGCTTCCTTCGACTTCGCCCGCCAGTAGGCGCCGGCATTGCGGGTCAGCAGGAAATGCCCACGCAGATGTACCGCGAGGACCGCGTCCCAGTCCTCGTCGGACATATTGAAGAGCATCTTGTCGCGGGTGATACCCGCGTTGTTGACCACGATGTCCAGGCCACCGAAGGATTCGGTGGCCGCGGTGATCAACGCGTCGGCGGTCGACCGCTCGGCGACACTGCCGGCCACGAACTCGGCCTTGGCGCCGAGTGCTCGCACCTGCTCCAGCGTCTCGGACACGGCGTCGGACTCGGCCAGATCGTTGACCACGACCGAGGCACCGGCTGCGGCCAGGGCGAGCGCTTCGGCCTTACCGAGGCCCGCACCCGCTCCGGTCACGATCGCAACTCGCCCGGCAAGGCTGGTATCTGTATCGCTCACCGGGCCGACTCTAGAACGTGTTCTTATTCACGGCAAGAGCCGATTCACAGCAAACGCAACGCCGCTTTCGGGCATTGCGCGACCGCTTCGGCCACTTGCGACTCCTGATCGGGCGCGACCTCGCCCTCGGCGACGTGCAGCATGTCCTCGTCATCGAGTTCAAAGACGTCGGGAGCGATTCCCGCACAGATTCCGTTCGCTTCGCACTGATCGAAGTCAACGCTGACCTTCATCGAAACTCCTTTTCCCGCCCTTTGGCCGAAGCCTAACAAGCGACGGCCGACGAGACTGGCTACATGGGCTGATTACCCTTCAATACTGGAACATGTTTCAGTGCATATGCAATGATCGGAGCAAGGTATCGGAGATCCATTCCGCGCTCTCAGAGGGTGAGCGCGGCGCGATCCCACATCCCGGCCCATCTCCAATCCCGTAGAACGAAGGCTCGAGGTACCGCTATGCGCATTGCGTATACCCCGGAACATGACCAGCTACGCGCCGAGTTGCGCGAATACTTCGCGCGGCTGATCACCCCCGAACGGCGGGCCGCGCTCAGCTCCCAGACCGGCGAGTACGGCCAGGGCAATGTGTACCGCGAGGTCGTCGCGGAGATGGGCCGCGACGGCTGGCTGGCGCTGGGCTGGCCCGAGGAGTTCGGCGGCCAGAACCGGCCCATGCTGGATCAGTTGATCTTCACCGACGAAGCCGCCATCGCGGGCGCCCCGGTGCCGTTCCTGACCATCAACTCGGTCGCGCCGACGATCATGCACTACGGCAGCGACGAGCAGAAGAAGTTCTTCCTGCCCAAGATCGCCGCCGGTGAACTGCACTTCGCCATCGGCTACTCCGAGCCCGGCGCGGGCACCGACCTGGCGAGTCTGCGCACCACCGCGGTGCGCGACGGCGACGACTACGTGATCAACGGCCAGAAGATGTGGACCAGCCTCATCGCCTACGCCGACTACGTCTGGCTGGCCGTCCGTACCGACCCCACCGCCAAGAAGCACAAGGGCATCAGCATGCTGATCGTGCCCACCGACGCCGAGGGCTTCTCCTGGACCCCGGTGCACACCATGGCCGGCCCCGACACCAGCGCGACCTACTACCAGGATGTACGCGTTCCGGTCAGCTCACTGGTCGGTCCGGAGAACGGCGGCTGGCCGCTGGTCACCAATCAGCTCAACCACGAGCGGGTCGCGCTGACCTCCGCCGCCGCGCTGCAGCTGGCCCTGGCCCAGACGACCGCGTGGGCCAAGGAGACGAAGGCCGCGGACGGCTCCCGCGTCTTCGACCGCGAATGGGTGCAGCTCAACCTGGCCCGCGTGCACGCCAAGGTCGAATATCTGAAGCTGATGAACTGGGAGATCGCCAGCCGGGCGGACGCGGGCGGGGACGCCGCACCGCGCCCGTGGGATGCCTCGGCCTGCAAGGTCTACGGCACCGAACTGTCCACCGAGGCGTACCGGTTGCTCATGGAGGTGCTCGGCCCGCAGGCCTCGCTGCGGCAGGACTCCCCCGGCTCGGTCCTGCGCGGCCGGCTCGAGCGGATGCATCGCGCCGCCCTGATCCTCACCTTCGGCGGCGGCACCAACGAGGTGCAGCGCGACATCATCGCCATGACCGCTCTGAAGCAGCCCGCCTCCGGCCGCTGACACCCGATTCAGGAGTTCACCATGGATTTCACCCCCACCGAAGCCCAGTCGGATCTGGCCCGGCTCACCGGCGAGGTCTGCGACAAACTGGTCACCGCCGATCGCCTGCGCGAATTGGACGCAGGTACCGCGAAGTTCGACGAGCCGCTGTGGAAATCGCTCGCGGAGACCGGCGTGCTCGCCGCCGCCCTGCCCGAGGAAGTGGGCGGCAGCGGCTTCGGTTCGCTCGAACAGACCGCGATCCTGCGCGAACTCGGCAAGGCCGTCGCCGCGGTCCCCTACCTGTGGTCGGTCGTCCTGGGCGCGGGCGCACTGTCCGAGTTCGGGTCCGCCGAGCAGAAGCAGCTCGCCACCGACGCCGGCGCGGGCACCGCGATCCTGACCGTGGCGCTGGCCGAGGAACACAACTGGGAACCGGCCCGCCCCACCACGACGGCCACCGAGACCGACGGCGGCTGGCGCGTCACCGGCACCAAGACCACGGTCCCGGTCGCCGACCGGGCGGCCCGCATCCTGGTCCCCGCGACAGTGTCCGGGGTCGCCGCCGTCTTCCTGGTCGACCCCGCGGCCGACTCCGTCACGGTGACCGCCCAGCAGGTGACCGACCGTAGCGCCGAATCACTCGTCGAGTTCACCGACGCGCCGGCCGAGCTGCTCGGCACCGTCGAGGACGGCGCCCGGATCCTGGACTGGCTGCTCGACCGGGCCTGGCTCGGCCTGGCGGCCCAGCAGCTGGGCACCCTCGAACGCTCGCTGGAACTGGTCGCCGACTACGCCCGCGAACGCGAGCAGTTCGGCCGCGCCATCGGCAGCTTCCAGGCCGTGGCCCAGCGCCTGTCCGACAGCTACATCAGCCTCCAGGGTCTGCGCCTGACGGTCACCCAGGCCGCCTGGCAGCTCGCCGAGGGCCTCGACGCCACCGGGGCCGTGCACACCGCGAAGTTCTGGGCCGCCGAGGCGGGCCATCAGATCGCCCACACCCTGGTCCACGTACACGGCGGCGTCGGTATCGACCGCGATCACATCGCGCACAACTATTTCACCGCCGCCACCCGCAACGAGTTCGCCCTGGGCGGGGCCACCAACCACCTGCTCCCCCTGGCGCAGTTCGTCCCCGAATCCGCCTGAGCTGCCACCTTGTCGAGCGGTCTCACCGCGCGCAATATCACGTAGTACACGTCATACGTACGACGGGAGCGCGCGGTGATAATCGACAGCAAAGGCCAGATCACCATTCCTTCGGCCTTACGAGCGAAGTTCGACCTGCACGAAGGAGACGACGTGGAGGTGATCGAGGTCGATGGCACGCTCCGTATCGTCCGGAGCGGTGACAACCCTACTCGCGGCGAGCAGCTGGTTGATCGATTGCGCGGCACTGCCGACAGTAGAGGGATCGAGGGTATGAGCACCGACGAAATCATGGACTTGCTCCGTGGCAACCGACCTGCGCCCGAGCGGTAGCCCAGCGACCCTGATCCACTCGTCGCTTCGAATGGCTCTCCGCCGGCTGCGCCGACCGAGGCCCGTCATCCTTCGAAGCTTGTCAGTCCTTCGCCGATCTTTGCCAGGTCGAGCTGCCCCTGTGCCACCGCCAGGACGAACTCCTCGGCCGCGTCCACATCGAAATCCGCTGCCAGTGGATGCCCGTTGAGATGCAGGAACACCCATGTGGCATACCAGGCAAGCCGCTTGTTCCCATCGACCATCGTATGGTTGCGCGCAATCGACTCCATCAATGCCGCGGCCTTCTGCCATATATCCGGGTAGGCGTCCTGGCCGAATACGCTGGCCCGTGGACGTGCCAGCGCCGACTCCAACAGTCCGTAATCCCGGACCTCCGCGGTACCCAGCCGCTCCGCGAGGTTCATCAACTCGACGAGCGTCAAGTACTCCATCAGGCGAGCCGTCGATTGAGTTCCTCGCTGGCAGCCAGAACATGATCGGCGGCTTCGTTGAACAGTCGCGAATGCTCGTTGATCGCGGATATCACGGCATCGTGCGCGAACTGCTGCATGCTCCGCCCCTCCCGTTCGGCACGCTTTCGCAAGGCCTCCAGCTCTTCATCGCTGAATCTGACGTTCAAACCGGCCATACCGAACGGTACCACCCGGTACCACCAGCGGCCCCCGGACTCAACCGCGCACCAGAGTCACGACACGAGGTGCTTTCGACCGGGCCTGGAGGCAAAGGGCCCGCTGCATGTCCCGACAACCGCGCTCGGCGGCTCGTCGTGGCAAACAGCGGGGTGCCGCAATCTGTCGTGCGGCACCCCTACGTCGTGTCCGGTCCTACGAAGCGTTACCCGCCGACCCGTGCTCGTCGGCGTCGCGCTCCTCGGTCTGCGCCTTGGCCCATTTGTAGTCGGGCTTACCCGCCGGCGACCGCTTGATCTCGTCCACGAACCACAGGCTGCGGGGCAGCTTGTAGGAGGAGATCTCCCGGGTCAGCACCGGGCGCAGTTCCTCCAGGGTGGGGCGTTTGTCGCCGCGACACTGCACCACGGCCGCCACCCGCTGTCCCCAGCGCTCGTCCGGGACGCCGACCACCAGCGCGTCGAAGATCTCGGGATGGCATTTCAGCGCGCCCTCGACTTCTTCGGGGTAGATCTTCTCGCCACCGCTGTTGATGCTGACCGAACCACGCCCGAGCATGGTGACGGTGCCGTCCTCCTCGACCCGTGCCCAGTCGCCGGGGATGGAGTAGCGGACGCCGTCGTACTCCTTGAAGGTCGCCGCGGTTTTCACCGGGTCGTTGTAGTACCCGATCGGGATATGGCCCTTGCGCGCCAGCACACCGGTCTGCCCGGATCCCGGGACGACGGGCTTGCCGTTCTCGTCGATCACCGCGGTGGACGCGTCGATCTTCACCCGCGGACCGCCGGTATGCGTCGCGCCCTTGGCGGCGATGGAGATACCGCCGAAACCGGTCTCGGAGGACCCGATCGAATCGGTGATCACCGTATTCGGGAGCAGGTCGATGTACTCGTCCTTGAGCGCGGGCGAAAACAGCGCCGCGCTGCTGGCCATAGCCCACAGGTTGGCATGCTGATAGGGCTCACCGGTCTCCGGATGGCCGGCCTTCAGCGCGTCCAGCATCGGCCGCGCCATGGCGTCGCCGGTTATGAAGATCATGTTGATGCCGTGCGCGTCCACGGCCTGCCAGACGGTGTGCGCGTCGAACTCCGGGATCATGACGGTCTTGCCGCCGTCGAACAGGCCGTGGAAGACCGCGGTCTGCGAACCGCCGTGGATGAGCGGCGGGATCGGGTAACGCACCATCTGACCGCCGGCCGCGCCGGTCTTGGCCTGCTGCCATTCGTCTTGGACGTACTCACCGGTCATGAAGTTGATACCGCCGCCGAGCACCCGCCACCAGTCCTCGTGGCGCCACATGACGCCCTTGGGCATCCCGGTGGTGCCGCCGGTGTAGATCATGAAGATGTCGTCGTTGGACCGATCGCCGAAATCGCGTTCGCCCGACGATTCCGCCAGTGCCGCTTCGTACTCCACCGCATCCGCGGGCGTGGCGGCGTCCGTGCCGTCGTCGACGATCAGGACCGCTTTCAGATGCGGGACCTTCGACCGGACGTTCACCACCTTGTCGGTGTAGCGCCGCTCGTGGATGAGCGCCACCATGTCCGAATTCTCGAAGATGTACTGCAACTCGTTCTCGACGTAGCGGAAGTTGACGTTCACCATCACCGCCCGCGCTTTGAACACCGCCAGCATCGACTCGACGGCCTCGATGGTGTTGCGTGAGTAGATACCGACCTTGTCGCCCGGCTGGACACCGCGTTCCAGCAGGTAGTGCGCCAGCCGGTTCGCCCGGTCCTCCAATTGGGCGAAGGTCACCGAGCGGTGGTCGTCAGCCAGCGCAACCCGGTCCGGCACAAGGTCGATGGTGTGTTCGACGAGGTCGGCTATGTTGTACGTCACAAGGTCAAAAATAGAACGTGTTACTGTTTCTGGCAAGGGTCCGAGTAACAGGAGAAACAACGATGCCTCAATGCCTCGTCGAGAAGCGCGGCCATGTCCTCATCGTCACCATGAACCGCCCCGAGGCGCGCAACGCGCTCTCGACCGAGATGATGGCGATCATGCGCGATGCGTGGGATCAGGTCGACAGTGATCCCGATATTCGCGTCGCGATCCTGACCGGCGCCGGCGGGGCCTTCTGCGCGGGCGCCGACCTCAAGGGCATGACCCAGCAGCATCCTGGGGATTCGTTCGCGGGCGGGGGCTGGGATCTGTCGAAGATCGAGGCGCTGCTGAAGGGCCGGCGGCTCACCAAACCGCTGATCGCCGCCGTCGAGGGCGCGGCCATCGCCGGCGGAACGGAGATCCTGCAGGGCACCGATATCCGGGTCGCCGGCGAGAGCGCGAAGTTCGGGGTGTCCGAAGCTCGCTGGGGCCTGTTCCCATTGGGCGGCTCCGCGGTCCGGCTCGTCCGTCAGGTCCCCTACACGGTTGCCGCCGATATCCTGCTGACCGGCCGGCACCTGAGCGCCGCCGAAGCCAAGGACATCGGCCTCATCGGCCATGTGGTGCCGGACGGCCAGGCACTGGACAAGGCGCTCGAACTGGCGGAGCTCATCGCGGCCAACGGCCCCCTCGCGGTGCAGGCGATCCTGCAGACCATCCGCGACAGCGAATGCATCCCCGAGGAAGAGGCCTTCCAGATCGACGCGAAACTCGGCATGGCGGTCTTCCAGTCCGCCGACGCCAAGGAGGGCCCCAAGGCGTTCAAGGAAAAGCGCAAGCCGAACTTCAGCGGCAATTGACACCCTCGCCCGCCTGAAGGCGGACGATTCCTACCAGCACCCCGGCAGGGCGCTGTCGGTGGGTTCCTGTTTCACAGGGGCCCGCTTCCCGCTAGGCGGGAAGGCTGACAGCCCCTCCGCAGGCGTTTAACCTCTCGGCGCGTCCCGCCGCGAGAACATTGACAGCCGCATTCAGATCACGGTCGTGGACGATGCCACACGTACACGTCCAGGTGCGCACATGCAGTCGTTTCTTGTCCCCGACCACCCCGCATACCGAGCACATGCGGGTGGAGGGAAACCAGCGGTCCACCTTCGAGAAGGCCCGCCCATACCGGACAGCCTTGTCTTCCAGCATGCGAACGAACATGCCCCACCCGGCGTCATGGACCGACTTCGCCAACCGAGTACGGGCCAGACCTTTCACGCATAAGTCCTCGACGAACACCGCTTGGTTCTCGCGGATAATCGTCGTGGACTGCTTATGTGCCCAATCCCGCCGCATATCGGCCACGCGAGCGTGAGTCTTGGCGACCCGGAGACGAGCCTTGATCCGGTTGGCCGAGCCCCTCTGTTTACGAGACAGCACCCGCTGAGCTTTTTTCAACCGCCGTTCGGCCTGCCGCAGGAAGCGCGGCGAGGCGATCGTCTTGCCGTTGGACAGGACAGCGAACGTCGACAACCCGAGATCTATCCCGACCTCGGTGTCGGCCTCGGGCAACAGCTCGGCACCTACTTCCACCACGAACGACGCGAAATACCGGCCCGCAGCGTCCTTGACGATCGTCACCGACGACGGCTCCGACGGCAGGCCCCGTGACCAGCGCACCGTCACGTCCCCAATCTTCGGAAGACGCAACTTCCCGCCCGCCGTGACCTGGAACCGCGCGTTCTTCGTGAACCGAATCGCTTGCCGATTGTCTCGACGGGACCGATACCGGGGCGCACCGACCCGTGTACCTTTCCGTTTCCCGGTGACCGAGGCGAAGAAGTTCCGGTACGCGGTATTCAGGTCGGCGAGCGCTTGTTGCAGCACCACCGACGACACCTTACCGAGCCACACCCGCCCGGGGTCCTTCTTCGCTGCGGTCAACGCCTTCGACAGCTCAGCATCTGTCACATACGGCAAACCCTCGCGGCGGGCGGTCTCCCGCACGGTGAGTGCGTCGTTGTACACCACCCGCGCGCACCCGAACGCCCGAGCCAACGCTAGCTGCTGGCCGGGCGTCGGATACACGCGGAAGTTGTACCGCAACTGCATAACACGACCCTATCCCCAGGTACCGACAACCATATTTTTTCGATGCACCGACAAGACCGCCGGTCAGGGCATGCTCGACCATCGATGGCCTTTCGCGTCCGCTTTCACCACCGCCGTGAACGGCGGTGCACCAGCGGACATCTTGGTAGCGAGTAGGTGGAGAACGCTGAACGCCCCGGCCGACATTGCGGCCGGGGCGTTCGCGCGCGGTGTGATCAGGCGCTGGGGTAGTCCATGTAGAACGGCTCCCACTGGTGACCGTCGGGGTCCAGGAAGGTCCGGCCGTGCATGCCGACCTGCGCCTCCTGGGCCTGCTTGTCCGTATTGATCTCCTCGGTACCGCCCGCGGCCACCGCGGCCGCGGTCAGCCGGTCGACCTCCTCGGCGCTGCTCAGCGACAGTGCGTAGGCGGCACCGGTGGCGGCCCGGGTATCGGCGATCGGCCGCCGGCTGAAGGTGGCGAAATGCCCATGGGTCAGCAGCATCAGGCAGATATTGTCGTCGACCACGATGCAGGCGGCATTGTCGTCGGTGAAATCGTCGTTGACCTTCCACCCGAGTGCCTCGTAGAACTTCTTGGACCGTCCCAGGTCGGTGACGGGTAGGTTCACGAAAATCATCTTGCTGCTCACGGTGTCGATCCTTTCGGGAGGGTGGTCTGCGTTGCGCCGGCTGCACAGGTTCGGACGCGGGCCATCCCGGAAAATCATCGGTGCCGGACCGATTCCGCCGAAACGACCTCGCCACCGGTCTCGGGACCTCCGCCCGCGGAACGGAGACCCGACCGAACCGGCAGTACGGGCGCGGGCAACCGGCCGGTGCGTTGCGGATTGTGGCAGCTGGGGCCAGGCGATACTTCTGGGAAACCGACCGAAAAAGGGGCGTTTCATCCTCTGTTCACTTGTCGGTGCCCTGTGCCACAGTGGCACGCATGAGCGAGCAGACCGGCACTGTCGACGCCGATGTCATGAGATCCTTCGAGGTGCACCGGCGGGAACTGTGCGCCTACGCCTACCGCATGCTGGGTTCGTCCTTCGAAGCCGAGGACGCCGTCCAGGACGCGTTCACCCGAGCCTGGAAGTCCTACGACTCCTTCGAGGGCCGGGCCAGTCTGCGGTCCTGGCTCTACAAGATCACCACCAATATCTGCCTGGACATGCTCGACGGCCCGCAGCGCCGCGCGCGGCCGATGGATCTGTCCGGCCCGTCGACACCGGACCGGCCGCTCCCGACCCCGCAGCCGGACTACGTCTGGGTCGAGCCCATTCCCAACTCGCTCGCCTTCGGCGCCGACCCCGCCGAGCACGCCACCGCCAAGGACTCTCTGCGCCTGGCGTTCGTCGCCGCCTGCCAGCATCTGCCCGCCACGCAGCGCGCCATCCTCATCATGCGCGAGGTCCTGCGCTTCTCGGCCAACGAGACCGCCGAGGCACTCACCATGAGCACCGCCTCGGTGAACAGTGCCCTGCAGCGGGCCCGTGCCACCATGAGCAAGGTCAAGCCCGCCGATACCGACACCTACGACGAATCCGACGACAACCAGCGTGAACTCGTCGAGAACTTCGTGACGGCGTTCGAGTCCTACGATATGGACGCGCTTACCGCTCTGCTGAAAAGCGATGTGGCGCTGTCCATGCCGCCCTTCGACCTCTGGGTTTCCGGCCCGGAGAACGTGGCCGCATTCATGCTCGGTACCGGTGCGGCCTGCCAGGGCTCGCGTATGGTGCCGCTGGCGGGCGCCAACGGCCATCCCGCGTTCGGCCACTACAAGCCGAGTGGCGAGCCGGGCCGCTGGCTGCCGTGGTCGATCACGGTGCTGGAAATGCGCGACGGCGTGATCACCGGGCTCAATTTCTTCCTCGATACCGAACGCCTGTTCCCGCTGTTCGGTCTGCCGCCGGAATGGACAGAGGAACCGGCGGGCGAACCGGCCTGACGGCCGCCTACCCAGCCACCGGACCGCCTGATCACCGTCCAAGTGACCACCAACCTACCGTCCAGGTGACCACCAACCTACCGTCCAAGTGACCAGCTGCACTGCGTCCAGATGACCATTTCAGTGCCATAATGGCTGGATGAACGAGTTTCGACTCCTTCCCAGGCATGCCGAAGAGCTGGTCACCGAATCACTCGCGGATACCCGCGTGGTGCTGGTCAATGGGGCCCGCCAGGCCGGCAAAAGCACACTCACTCGCCTGGCCGGCCACAAACAGCCGGACACCATCGTCCGGCTGTTGGACGATCCGGCTACCCTGCGGGCCGCCCAGGAGGATCCGGCCGGGTTCGTCGATCGCGACAGCGGGTTGACCATCATCGACGAGATCCAGCTCGCGCCGGAATTGCTTCGCCCGATCAAGATGACCGTCGATCTCGACCCCACGCCGGGGCGATTCCTGCTGACCGGATCATCGCGCGTCCTCGCCCTGCGGACACTCCCGGATGCGTTGCCCGGACGAATGGAGATCATCGAGCTGTGGCCCTTCGCGCAGGGCGAGATCGATGGGCAACCGGACCGATTCGTCGATGCGGCGTTCCGCCACGGCCCCGATATAGACCACTCGTCCACGCTCAGACGCCGGGACTATCTCGAACGCGCTGTAGTCGGCGGATTTCCGGAAGCGGTCCGGCGCAGTCCCCGCCGCCGGTCCGCATTCTTCGATTCCTATCTACAGACCCTTGTCGAACGTGATGTACTCCAACTCGCCGCCATCGAGCGGCACGGCGAAATGTTGAAACTGCTGGCACTGCTCGCGGGGCGGGTGGGCAATCTGCTCGTACCGGGAACCTTGGCCGGCCAGTCCGGTCTTTCCCGGACCACAGTGGTGCGCTATCTCGAGTTGCTGCAATCGGTTTTCCTGATCAAGAGTATCCCCGCGTGGTCACCCGGACCGACCTTCCGGGCGATCGGAACCCCCAAGCTGGCGTTCGTCGATTCCGGAATTGCCGGCCACCTCCTCGGACAGGACGCCGCGCATATGGACGATCCCGGCGGTGCCGCCGGCCCGATGCTGGAAAACTTCGTAGCAATGGAACTCGCGCGACAACTGACCTGGGCGCAACAGCGAGCGCACATGTATCACTATCGCACCAAGGACAAGGTCGAAGTCGACGTGGTGCTGGAGACCCCGGACGGCCGTGTCGTCGGAGTGGAAGTCAAGGCCGGGGCAACAGTACGGACCGAGGATCTCACCGGCCTGCGCAACCTCGCGCAGAAACTGGAGGACAAGTTCGTGGCGGGCTACGTCCTCTACACCGGCAAACAGACCCTGCCATTCGGGCCCAAGCTACGGGCGGTCCCGATGGACGCCCTCTGGCGGCTCGCTCCGTAACTGTTTGTCGCCGGCCGGTACGGCCGGGGCCGATGCCGCCGCGGGCGCTAACCGAAACCCGCCGGGTGCTGCCTCCGGCGGGTAGCGTAGACAAGTATTTCTGAAACAAGTTCACGGGGTGTCGACCAGTGGCGCCAACCGCTTCAGTTGGTCCACATCCGGCACCGAAACCAACAGCATGGTGACACCCGCGGCCTCCCAGACGCCGATCTGCTCGCGCACCTGGCTCTCGTTGCCGATGATCGCGGTTTCCAGTACCAGTTCGTCCGGTACGGCGGCCGCGGCCTCGGCCTTACGACCGGCCTGGAACAGCGTGCCGATCTCGTCGACTTCCTTCTCGTAGCCCATCCGGCGGTACACCTGGGCGTGGAAATTCAGTTCCGGCGCACCCATTCCGCCGATGTAGAGCGAGGTGATCCAGCGCATCCGTTCGATCTCGGCGGCCGGATCGTCGGTAATGATCACCTGCGCGGTGGCGGCGATCTCGAAGTCCGCCCGCGAACGCCGGGCACCCGGGCGGGCGAAGCCCTCGTCCAGCCATTCGTTGTACACATCCGCCATGCGGGGCGTGTAGTAGATGGCCAGCCAGCCGTCGGCGATCTCCGCGGTCAGCGCCACATTCTTCGGCCCTTCCGCGCCCAGCCAGATCGGCAGATCCGCACGTAGCGGATGGGTTATCGGTTTGAGTGGTTTACCCAGGCCGGTCGCGCCCGCGCCGTTGTAGGGCAGCGGGTAGTTCGGCCCGTCGTTGGTCACCGGGCCCTGCCGGGCAAGCACCTTGCGCACGATATCGACGTATTCGCGGGTCCGCTGCAACGGTTTGGCGAACGGCTGCCCGTACCAGCCCTCCACCACCTGCGGACCACTGACGCCGAGGCCGAGAATCGCCCGCCCGCCGCTGAGGTGGTCGAGGGTGAGCGCGTGCATGGCGGTGGCGGTGGGGGTCCGGGCGGACAACTGCACCACCGAGGTCCCCAGTCGTACCCGCTCGGTCGCCGAACCCCACCAGGCCAGCGGCGTGAAGGCGTCCGACCCCCAGGACTCGGCGGCGAACACCGCGTCGAACCCGGCTTCCTCGGCGGCGACGACCACTTCCGCGGCATGCTCCGGTGGCCCGGCGCTCCAGTATCCGAGCTGCAATCCGAACTTCACATCCGACCCCTTTCCGGCCTACTGCTTGCCAGCAGAATAAGAACCTGTTCTACTCGATATCGTGACTCAGGGGAATACTGCACCCACGGTAATTACGCAGGAACGCCCGCCGGGACTGAAACCGAGCGATGTGCTCAGTGCGCCCCTGCGGATGGAGTTCGACTACACGCGCTCCGTGGGACCCATCATCGGCAAGTTCCTTACCGGCCTGCGCGAGCGACGCGTCTTCGGTATCCGCGGTTCGGACGGCCGGGTGCTCGTACCACCGGCCGAATTCGACCCGGTGACCGCCGAACCGCTGTCGGAGTTCGTGGAGGTCGCCGCCACGGGCACGGTGAAGTCGTGGACCTGGGTCCGCGATCCACTGCCCGGACAGCCCTTCGACCGGCCGTTCGCTTACGCGCTGATCCAGCTGGACGGCGCCGACACCGCACTGCTGCACGCGGTCGATGTCGAAAGCCCGGAGCAGATCAGCACCGGTCTGCGAGTGACCGCCCGCTGGGCGGCCGAACTCACCGGCACCATCCACGACATCGTCTGCTTCGAGCCCGGTGAGACCCCGACGGCGGAACCGACCCCCGCCTCGGAGGCCGACCCGGTCACCATCATCACCACCCCGATCGGGATGGACTACAAGCACACCGCCTCTCCAGAGGAGAGCACCTTCCTGCGCGGCCTGAAAGAGGGCAAGCTCATCGGCGCGCGGGCCGATGCGCACAGCAAGGTGTACTTCCCGCCGCGCGGCGTGGACCCCATGGACGGCCGGTCCACCGCGGAAACGGTCGAACTGGCCGAGACCGCTACGGTCACCACTTTCTGCATCGTGAACGTGCCGTTCCTGGGGCAGCGGATCAAACCACCGTATGTGGCGGCGTATGTCCTGCTCGACGGTGCGGATATTCCTTTCCTGCACCTCGTGCTCGGCTGCGACGCGAGCGAGGTGCGGATGGGTATGCGGGTCAAGGTGGTCTGGAAGCCGCGCGAGGAGTGGGACTTCACCATGGCCAATATCAGCCACTTCGAGCCGACCGGCGAGCCGGATGCCGACTACGACACCTACAAGCATCACCTGTGAGAGGGCTCCCCGCGTGACCATCACCGAGCGTTCCATCGACAACGCCACCGAGATCGCCGTCGTCGGCTTCGCGCACGCACCGCATGTGTCGGAGACCTACGGCACCACCAACGGGGTGGAGATGCTGGTGCCCTGCTTCCAGCAGCTCTACGACCAGCTCGGCATCACCAAGTCCGATATCGACTTCTGGTGCTCCGGATCGTCGGACTATCTGGCCGGGCGATCCTTCTCGTTCATCTCCGCCATCGATTCGATCGGCGCCGTACCGCCGATCAACGAATCCCATGTGGAGATGGACGCCGCCTGGGCTCTGTACGAAGCGTGGGTGAAACTGCGCACCGGCCAGGTACAGACCGCCCTGGTCTACGGCTTCGGGAAATCTTCCGCGAGCACGCTGCGCCAGGTGCTGTCCACCCAGCTCGACCCCTACCTGGTCACGCCTTTGTGGCCGGATTCCCTGGCCATCGCCGGGTTGCAGGCCCGGGCGGGGCTGGACGCCGGCCGCTGGACCGAACGCGATATGGCCGCCGTCTCGGCCGCGCACACCGTCGACGGGAAATCGGTCGACGAGTTGCTCGCCAACCCCTATGTCGCCGACCCGCTCCGGGAACACGACTGCGCGCCGATCACCGACGGCGCCGCGGCCATCGTGCTCGCGGTCGGCGACCGCGCCCGCGAACTGACCGAGCGTCCCGCGTGGATCACCGGGATGGCCCACCGGATCGATTCCGGTGTGCTGGGCGCCCGCGACCTCACCACCTCGCCGTCGGCGGCCGCCGCGGGACAGGCGGTGACCACCGGCGACACCAGCGGTATCGACGTCGCCGAACTGCACGCGCCGTTCAGCCACCAGCAGCTCATCCTGACCGAGGCGCTCGGCCTGAAACCGGAGACGAAGGTCAACCCGTCCGGCGGCGCGCTGGCCGGCAATCCCATGTTCGCCACTGGGCTGGAGCGCATCGGCTACGCCGCGCTGCCCATCATGGCGGGCACCGCGGGCCGCACTCTGGCACACGCCACCAGCGGCCCGGCCCTGCAGCAGAACCTTGTGACCGTTTTGAACTCGGAGGCACAGTGAATCACCATCGCGCAGCCATTCGCTGTGCCGACCGGGCGCGGGTGTCCCGCATGACACAGGAGGCCGGCCGATGAGTTTCCCCGCCGCGGTGCTGGGCACCGGACAGACCCACCACGTCGCCAAACGCAGCGATGTCTCGATGGCCGGGATGTGCCGTGAGGCGATCGACCGGGCATTGGCCGATGCCGATCTGACCATGGCCGATATCGACGCCATCGTCATCGGTAAGGCGCCGGACATGTTCGAGGGCATGATGATGCCCGAGCTGTACCTGGCCGACGCGCTGGGCGCCCCCGGGAAACCGCTGTTGCGGGTGCACACCGCGGGCTCGGTCGGCGGTTCCACCGCCTGTGTGGCCGCCAGCATGGTGCAGGGCGGTGTGCACGAGAAGGTGCTCGCCATCGCCTGGGAGAAGCAGTCGGAATCGAATGCGATGTGGGCGCTGTCGATCCCGGTCCCCTTCACCATGCCGGTCGGCGCGGGTGCCGGCGGCTACTTCGCTCCGCATGTGCGGTCCTATATCCGCCGCTCGAATGCGCCCCTGCACATCGGCGCGATGGTCGCGGCCAAGGACCGGCGCAACGGCGCCAAGAACCCGCACGCCCATCTCAAACAGGGCGACAAAACCGCCGACGAAGTGCTCGCCTCGCAGATGCTCTGGGATCCCATCCGCTTCGACGAGACCTGCCCCTCCTCCGACGGTGCCTGCGCCGTGGTCATCGGCGGTGAGAAATCGGCGGCCGCGGTGGAGGCGTCCGGCAAGAAGGTCGGCTGGATCCACGCGACCGCCATGCGCACCGAACCGCTGGCCTACGCCGGGCGCGACCAGGTGAACCCGCAGGCCGGCCAGGAAGCCGCGAAGGCGCTGTGGGCGCAGGCCGGGATCACCGATCCGCTGGCCGAGATCGATGCCGCCGAGATCTATGTTCCGTTCTCCTGGTTCGAGCCGATGTGGCTGGAGAACCTCGGGTTCGCCGCTCCCGGCGACGGCTGGAAACTCACCGACAAAGGCGAAACCGAGATCGGTGGCGCCCTGCCGGTGAACCCATCCGGCGGTGTGCTCTCCTCGAACCCGATCGGCGCCTCCGGCATGATCCGGTTCGCCGAGGCCGCCAAACAGGTCATGGGCCGGGCCGGCGACTACCAGGTCGAGAATGCCCGCAAGGCGTTCGGCCACGCCTACGGCGGTGGCTCGCAGTACTTCTCCATGTGGGTCGTCGGATCGGAACGCCGATGACGCTGCAGTTCAGCCTCGGTATCGCGCTGAGTCCGCTGGACCAGCTGCCCGAACTGGCCCGGACCGCGGAGGAGGTCGGATTCACCTCGATCGCCCTGCCGGATTCGCTGTTCTACATGAAATCCCAGGCGGCGAAGTACCCGTACACCCCCGACGGCAGCCGCTTCTGGGGTCCGGACACGCCGTGGGTGGATCCGCTCATCGCCGCGACCGCCATGGCCGCGGTGACCACCCGGCTGCGCTTCTACACCAATGTGCTCAAGCTCGGTTCCCGAAATCCGCTGCTGCTCGCCCGCCAGGTCGGGTCGGTGGCGAACCTGTCCGGTAACCGGTTCGGGTTCGGGGTGGGGATCGGCTGGGCACCGGAGGAATTCGAATGGTGCGGGGTGCCCTACGCGCGCCGCGGCGCCCGCGTGGACGAGATGATCGAGGTCATCAAAAAGGTCCTCGCGGGGGGCATGGTCGAGTACCACGGTGAGTTCTTCGATTTCGACGAACTGCAGATGAGTCCCGCACCGAGCGAGCCGGTCCCGTTCTACATCGGCGGTCATACCGATGTGGCGCTGCGCCGCGCCGCGAAGGTCGGGGACGGCTGGACCTCGGCCATGATGAAGTTCGACGATCTGCAGACCACCATCGCCCGGCTGGGTGAACTCCGCGCCGAATACGGGCGGGCCGAGGTGCCATTCGAGATCCAGGCGGTCTGCATCGACAAGTTCGGCCGCGACGGCTACCAGGAGCAGTACGACGCGGGTGTCACCGATGCGATCGTGATCCCCTGGCTGGCCGCGGGTATCGGCTTCGACGGTGAACTCGAGGCGAAGAAGGACGCGCTGCGCAAGTTCGCCGAAGACTACATCCAGAACCCGATCAACTGACCTCCGTGTGTGCCGCCACCGGAAGTGGCGGCACACCGGCTGGTCGAGAGGAACCTATGAGCAGCGAGGAACATCCCGCCCGCGCGGCCGGGCTCGCCTCCCAAGCCGCAGTGCGTGCCCGGGACAAGGACGCCTGGCTCGCACTGTTCGCCCCGGACGGTATCGTGGAGGACCCTATCGGCCCTTCCGGTTTCGATCCCGAAGGCAAGGGACACCGTGGACCGGAAGCCATCGGGGCGTTCTGGGACAAAGCGATCGCCGCGACGGATTCCATCGAATTCCTGTTCGGTGATTCGTTCGCCTGTGGCGCCGAGGTCGCGTTCACCGGCACCATCCGCAGCGTTGTCGGTGGCCACCGCATAGATGCCGAGGGCGTGTTCACCTACAAGGTCGACGAAGCCGGCAAGATCCTCGCGTTGCGCGCGTTCTGGGAGGTCGATCGGGCCATGGCGACGGCCGCACCGGCCACCTGAGCGGCGGCCGGCCGGTTTCCCTCCCGGCGCGGCCGCTTCCGCAGTACGGTCCTGCCCCGCACACCACCAGGTGTGCGGGGCAGGACCTTCTACTGTCCGGCGGCAGTGGTTTTACCCGCACGCGATCCGCGGGGATCCCTTCCGGTAGTCGTGGCACCGAGTCCTGGGGAAGGGTCCGGCCCCGCGGACCGTGGTCGCGCGGGGCCGGATGAGCGATGGGTCGCGAGCGTCAGCTTCCGGTCTTACCGGTGACCGGGCAGGTCTTGTAGTCCACTTGGAACTCCTTGACGCCGTTCAGCCACCCCGACCGCAGCCGCTTCGGGTCGCCCAGTTTGGTGATGTCGGGCATATGGTCGGCGATCGCGTTGAAGATCAGGTCGATCTCCAGTTTGGCCAGGTTGGCGCCGATGCAGTAGTGCGCGCCGGTACCGCCGAAGGCCACATGCTGGTTGTCCTCGCGCATGATGTCGAACTTCATCGGGTTCTCGAAGACGTCCTCGTCGAAGTTCGCCGCCCGGTAGACCATCAGCACCCGCTGGCCCTTCTTGATCTGGACGCCGTTCAGTTCGGTGTCCTCGAGCGCGGTGCGCTGGAAGGTGGTGATGGGGCTGGCCCAGCGGATGATCTCGTCGGCCGCGGTCTTGGGGCGCTCCTTCTTGTAGAGCTCCCACTGATCCGGGTTCTCCAGGAAGGCGATCATGCCGTGGGTGATGGCGTTGCGCGTGGTCTCGTTACCCGCGACGGCCAGCAGCATCACGAAGAAGCCGAATTCCTCGGATTTGAGCGATTCACCGTCGAGATCGGCCTCGACCAGGGTGGTGACGATATCGTCGGCCGGACAGGCCTTACGGGCCTCGGCCATGGCGTAGGCGTATCCGAGCAGTTCGGTGGATGCCTGCACCGGGTCCACATCGATGTCCGGATCGTCGTAGCCGGTCATCTCGTTGGACCAGGTGAACACCTTCATCCGGTCCTCCTGCGGGACGCCGATCAGCTCGGCGATCGCCTGCAGGGGCAGTTCGCAGGCGATCTGGGTGACGAAGTCACCGGACCCGGCCTCGGCGGCGGCCTTGACGATGGCCTCGGTGCGCTTGGACAGCTCTTCGCGCAGCGAGTTGATCGCGCGGGGGGTGAAGCCGCGCGAGATGATCTTGCGCATCCGGGTGTGCTCGGGCGGGTCCATGTTCAGCAGGATGAAACGCTGCAGTTCGATCTGCTCACGCTCGATATCGTCGTTGAAGCGCGGCAGCGCCGTGTTCTCGAATGTCGAGAACACGTCGCTGCGCCGCGACACCTCCTTGATATCGGCGTGCTTGGTGACGACCCAGAAGCCGTCGTCGTGGAATCCGCCGACCTCCGGGGATTTCTCCTGCCACCAGATCGGTGCGGTACGCCGGAGTTCGGCAAACTCCTCGACCGGAATCCGCTGCACGTACATGTCGGGGTCCGTGACGTCGAACCCGTCCGGCAGGTTCGGCCGGGCCATGCGCGTATCCACCACCAGATGTCTCCTTCGACAAACTGAAACACGTTCTACAATCATTGAAGCACAGGCGGGAGAACGAGGAAAGAAAGTGGACTGATCACGCCTCGTGCCGTGTGCGGAACACGTTACAGTTTTATGTCCGAAACGAAAGGTTAATGATGGGCACACCCGTTATCGTCGAGGCAGCTCGCACCCCCATCGGCAAACGCAACGGCTGGCTGTCCGGGCTGCACGCCGCCGAGATCCTCGGCCTCGCCCAGCGCGGGCTGCTCGATCGGGCCCACCTCGACCCCGCCAAGGTCGAACAGATCATCGGCGGCTGCGTCACCCAGGCCGGCGCCCAGTCCAACAACATCACCCGCACGGCCTGGCTCGCCGCCGGCCTGCCGTGGCAGGTGGGCGCCACGACCATCGACGCGCAATGTGGTTCGGCCCAGCAGGCCAACCATCTCGTCGCCGGCCTGATCGCCACCGGCGCCATCGATATCGGTGTGGCGTGCGGCGTGGAGGCGATGAGCCAGGTGCCGCTGGGCGCCAATGTCGGCGACCAGGCCGGCCCGCGCCGACCCGCCTCCTGGGATATCGATATGCCCAACCAGTTCGAGGCCGCCGAGCGAATCGCCAAGCGGCGCGGTATCACCCGCGAGGACGTGGACGCGCTCGGCGTGCGGTCCCAGCGCCTGGCCGCCCAGGCATGGGCGGAGGGCCGGTTCGACCGCGAGGTCCTCACCGTCACCGCGCCGGTGGTCGACAAAGAAGGCAATCCGACCGGGGAGAAGCAGGAGGTGAGCCGCGACCAGGGTCTGCGGGAGACCTCCGCGGAGAGCCTGGCCAAATTGAAGCCGGTACTCGAGGGCGGAATCCACACCGCCGGAACGTCTTCGCAGATCTCCGACGGCGCCGCGGCGGTACTGCTGATGGACGAGAAAGCCGCCGAACGCGAGGGGTTGCGGCCGCGGGCGCGGGTGGTGACCCAGTGCCTGGTGGGCTCCGAACCGGAATTCCATCTCGACGGTCCGGTCCAGGCGTGCAGCCGGCTGCTGGAGCGGTCCGGTATGAGCATCGGCGATATCGACCTGTTCGAGATCAACGAGGCGTTCGCTTCCGTAGCATTGTCCTGGGCGCAGGTGCACAAGCCCGATTTCGACCGGGTGAACGTGAACGGTGGCGCGATCGCCCTCGGCCACCCCGTCGGATCCACCGGGTCCCGCTTGATCACCACGGCTCTGCACGAACTCGAACGTTCCGACCGGAACATCGCAATGGTTCTCATGTGCGCCGGTGGCGCACTCGCGACAGGAACGATCATCGAACGCCTGTAGCGGATCGCCGAATTCCCTAATACAACGGGACATGGGCCCGTGTGGATCCCAGCCGCACCCGCACGGGCCCCGTGTCCATCACAAATTCGACCCGGTAGGTTGAACGTTCATCTCAACTTTCGGCAGACGTGTCGTACGCCACACAATGGCCTTGACGCGACTACGGAAGGGATACCAGCTATCCAGAGGCTACTGGCCCCCCGCCCGGGAAGACCCCCGCGACGGGCGGCTACCTGGCCGTATCAGAGGTCCACAAGTCCGGTGCGGGTAACCCGCAAACGCGGTACCCCGGTCCACTTCCCCTGATATGCGCCTGGAAGCTTCAAGGAAATCCTGATTCAGGCGTAGGTTTTCAGCTACTGAGCCGCTAATATCAATGATAGGTATCCGAGATAACGACTCTTAGTACAATGAAGGGAATTGGGCGGCTCACAATGGCTGATTTCGCGGCGCGGCTGAACAAGCTGTTCGAAACCGTGCATCCCCCGGGGCGCAAGCCGCATACCAATGCAGAGGTAGCGGCCGCTCTGACGGCATCCGGTCATCCGATCTCCAAACCGTATCTGTCGCAGTTACGGTCGGGCCAGCGTACGAATCCTTCCGATGAGACGGTTGCGGCGCTGGCCAAGTTCTTCAAGGTGAAGCCCGACTACTTCTTCAACGACATCTACGCCGCGAAGATCGACCACGATCTGGAACTTCTCTCGCAGCTACAGGGTTACGGTCTGCGCCGGCTGTCCAGCCGGGCCTTCGACCTGTCGGAGGAGTCGCAGAACCTGCTCACCTCCATGGCGGAAAAACTGCGTGCGAGCGAAGGCTTGCCCGAAATTCCGCCGGACGGCACCGAATAGCAGACAACCGTCGGCACGGTGTGATCTCCCTCGGGGTCGCGCCGTGCCGTCGTCTGCGCCGTGGAAATCCACACGCAATGTTCCCGGAGGCGGGAAGAAAATCCTTCGGCGAAGCTCTCTAAGCGCTTGAAGTTCTGCGGCCCGGAAGAATACAGACCGACCGCTCGGCACGATTACCGAGCTTCCTCAGGGATAATCACAGTGACGTAACGGGTGGTCCGCATACCTCGGGCAACTACGTAACCGTGACCGCTGAGCGATCGGTCGGTTCCGGTTCCGCTTCGAAGGCCACAGCGATCGCCCGCACCCATCCGCGCGGACTCACGCCCTCGGGCGGTGCGATCCAACGAGAGTCCACCACGGCCCGACCCAGCGGGTTCCGGGCCCACCGCGCCACCCGTTCCGCACGGTCGCCCACCGCCGCGGGAGGCTCTCCGGCAGCGGCGATCTCGACACCGCCGCCCGACTGCAGGTAAAGCGCGTCCATGATCTGCGCCACCCGGTCCGACGCCCTGAGCTGGGTCGATGTCCCAGTCTCCTCTTGGACGACCTCCGGGAAACGTTCGACCAGCACTGTGTGCAAGGCCCGCACCCGGCGCAGCAGTAAGCGTGCCCGCACCCACATCTCCACCACGATCCACACCGCGCCGAAGGCGACGAGGAGCGCGGCCAGCTGCCAGAACGGCCAGGCCCACGCCGGTTCACCCGGCCCGGGACGAGAAGCACCGGTGATCCCCCGGTGCACCTGGCCGACAGACGAGCCGACGACCAGCGCGGTGCCGGTGATATAGACGGAGATGCCCCGGCCGAGCGCGGTCCAGCTCAGGTTGCGCAGCCCGGTCACCACGATGAAGACACCGGCCGCCGCGGTGACCGCCCACCCCGCGGTGAACGACCCGCTGAGGGTTCCGGCGACGGCGAAGACCCAGGTTCCGTATATGCCCCCGGCGATCTGGCGCAGATTACGGCGCGAGACCACGGGCCAGGCCGCGGAGGCGACCACCGACGTAGCGGCGGCGAAGAGCAGCCAGGCGGATACCACCAGCCCCTCCGACAACGGCCCCGGCGGCAATCCGCCGGGCAGCAGATTGTCGATGGCCAGTGCCACATCGGGTACCGCCGCGGTACAGGCCAGCGCGACCGCCGAAACGGCCACCACTATCGCCACCCGCGCGGTGGTCGCGGGTTTGACGAGCACCCGTCCCACCCGCGCACCCGCGGCGACCCAGACGATCAGGGCGGTCAACCAGAACGTCATCCCAGAGCCTCATCGAATCGAAGGACCGAGACGCCCGCGCCCCGGCTGTTGAACACGCGCAGCCGCGTCATCAGCATGGCGGCGAAAGTTTCGGCCTCCCATTCGGCCTGGTCGTCGTCGCCGTCCTCGAGCGCAGTCTGATGGGCGCGCTGACTCAGCATGTAGGCGATGAGCTCGTCGCTCACCTCCAGTGTCACCTCGGGTGCCGGGGCCCCCTCGTGGTCGAAGATGATATGGCCCAGCTCGTGGGCCAGCGTATGGTCCCGGCTCGGCAGCGCACTGGCGAGCACGATGATGTCCTTGGTCGGGTAGCACCGACGCTGGCCGCAGACGCCGGGACCGAGGTCGGCATCGGCGATTTCGATCGGGCGGCCCCGCTCGGCGGCCACCGCGTCCACCACTGCCTCGAGCGTGGTGGCGTCGGCATCGGCGGCGATCGCGCACACCGCGTCGACCGCGGCCGCGACCCGTCGATAGGCCCGGGCGCTCTGTGTCCGGCTCTGGGTCATGGCGATCACGCACCCGTTCCGAAGAATTCGGCACGCGCGGCGTCGACCCGCGCCTGCGCCTGGGCGGCGCTGTGGTAACTCATCACGGCCGAACCGGTTCCGGCGATGGCCAGGGCGATCAGCCCGCCGATCACCGACAGGACCTTGGGCTCGGGCAGCAGACCCTCGGCATTCGTCGGACGCACCGCGTGATTCGGCGGCGCGGCGACGACCTCCGGCGCGGACCCACCGGCGGCGGGCGTTCCGGGGACAACGGGCGCGACCACCGGCACCGGAACGGCGACCCCGAGCGCCGGTGCCGCGGCGCCACCGCCCGCACCGCCACCGGGGGCCGGTAATGCCAGCGGCGGCCCGACGGGCGGCGCCGGAACCGGTGGCAGCGGCAGCAACAACAGCAGCAGCGGGGCCGCCGAACCCACCCCGGCCGAACCGACCGCGGCCGAACCCGTCGCCGCCGAACCGGCCGCGGCCGAACCCGTGGCCGCGGAACCCACAGCAGCCGAACCCACTCCGGCCGAACCGGTGCCGAGTATCCCGGCTCCGGCCGAACCGGTCGCGGCCGAACCGGTCCCGAGTACGCCGACACCTGCCGAACCGAGCGCGGCCGAGCCCGTCCCGAGTACGCCGACGCCGGCCGAACCTACGGCGGCCGAACCGGTTCCGAGAGCTGCCGAACCCGTGCCGAGTGCGGCCGAACCGGTCGTACCGACGCCGAGGCCGGCCGAACCCACAGCGGCGGAACCGGTTCCGAGGACGGCCGATCCGGTACCGAGCGCGGCGGAGCCGGTGACACCCAGGGGTGCCGCGGCCGCCGAGCCGACGGCGGCCGAGCCGGTGGCCAGAATGGTGCCGAGGGCGGTGCCCAGCCCCACCGGCCCGAGGGGTTCGGCGACCGGCGCCGGATCCGATCGCGGGGCAGCGACCGGCGCCGGTTCGCCGGTATCGACCGGTTCCGGCTCCTGCGACCGACCGGGAATGTCCAGGGGCTGCCACTGCGCGACATCACCGGAATCCGCACCGCTGCTACCGGTCCCGGACTCCGTGCCCGCCGCCGGACCGGGGACCGGCCCCGGTGCGCTGCTACCGGTCCCGAGATCGGTGGGTGGGCGGGATTCGGCGGGAGGTCGCTCGCCGGACGCGTCGGCCGGTTCGGTTTCGCTGCCCGGTATTGCGAGTGGACCGCCCGTGGGAGTGCCCGCATCCGGCAGAGGCGGGGCGACACCTTCGCCTCCGCTGCCGGAGGGGCCCTGTTCGGTTACCGGCCCCCGGCCCGGATTCGCTTGAGCGAGTGTCGGCCCACCGAGTAGTCCCAGGCATCCGGCCGCTCCGGCTACTGCGAGCAATCGCTTGATGCGACCCACGGCCATGCGCCAGTCAACCCCTCGATCGATATTGCGGATTCGCCCGGCGGTGACGTCTTCCGGGCAGAACGAACAGATGGTTGCTCATGGTAAACCAGCGGACTCACCGGTGCATAACGAAGTGGCGACATCGCCCGGCCGGTCCTGGCTATCCGCTGCTCGAGCGCCAGGGCACAGCGGAAGACAGTTCCCGGAGCATGGAGCAGATCACATCTGCCGGGTGCGATATCCAGTAGCTGGACAGCCTCGGATACCTGACGAAACGGGTCCGTCCCGCCGTCGGCCGACGGCGGGACGGACCCGTTGG